>JABIZW010000183.1 GCA_018666295.1 Halieaceae bacterium | reverse complement strand
TTCCCACACTCCTTAGGGCTGCTGTATTCAGCATTCACCTACTACACCGGCTTCAAGGTCAATTCCGGTGAATACAAACTCATGGGGCTCGCACCCTACGGCGAACCGCGGTACGTCGACCTCATCAAAACCCATCTCATCGATATCAAGCCCGACGGAACCTTTAGACTCGACATGCGCTACTTCAACTACGCGACGGGTCTGACGATGACTAATCGCCGCTTTGACGCCTTGTTCGGCGGTCCACCTCGCAAGCCTGAGGCTGAGCTGACTCAGCGCGAGATGGACATTGCGGCGTCGATACAAGTCGTCACCGAAGCTATTGTTTTAAAGCTTGCGCAGACGATTCATACCGAACTCGAAGTCGACCATCTCTGCCTAGCAGGCGGTGTTGCACTCAACTGTGTCGCCAACGGTCGACTTGAGCGCGAGGGGCCCTTTAAAAGCATCTGGATACAACCGGCAGCGGGAGATGCGGGTGGCGCCTTGGGTGCGGCGCTTGCAACGTGGCATGAATACCTCGACAAACCTCGAGAAGCCAACGGTCACTCAGATACGATGAGAGGCGCTTACCTTGGGAAATCATTCAGCCAGAGTGAAATAGACCAGTACTTAACCCGCATCGACGCGCCGTTTCAGCGGTACGATGACACCCAACTGATGCCCGACGTTGCCGCTGCGTTGGATCGCGGCGCGGTTGTGGGGTGGTTTAACGGTCGAATGGAGTTTGGTCCCCGGGCGCTCGGCGCGCGCTCGATTATCGGCGATGCGCGATCACCCACGATGCAATCGGTCATGAACCTCAAAATCAAAAACCGTGAGTCTTTTCGTCCCTTCGCACCCGCGGTTAGAGCGGAGGCAGTCTCTGCTTGGTTCAATACAGAGGCTGACAGCCCTTATATGCTGAAAGTTGCGACCGTAAGGGAGGAGCATCGTCTGTCGATGAGCGAGGAGGAAGGCGCCTTGTTTGGAATCGATAAACTCAACGTGGCACGCTCCAGCGTCCCGGCGATTACCCACGTTGATTACTCTGCGCGGCTTCAGACGGTCCATGCTGAGACTAACCCGAGATTTCATGCACTACTGTCTGCATTTGAAGCGATCACAGACTGCCCTGTCTTGATTAACACCTCATTTAACGTTCGCGGTGAGCCTATCGTTTGCACCCCTGAAGACGCGTACCGGTGCTTTATGCGCACTGAAATGGACATGCTGGTCTTGGAAAATGCAGTATTACTAAAAACCGAACAACCACAGTGGGATCATGATGAGTCCTGGAAACAAGAATTCCAGCTGGACTGAGCGTAAGCGCTATGAGTAATAGAACAACCACACCGGCAACACCCTCTGAACTGCGTCAATTCGGACTGCTTTTTAGTACCGTTGTTATCCTACTTTTCGGTGTTCTTTTACCTTGGGTATTCGATCAGACTTATTCCCTCTGGCCGTGGTGGAGTGCTGGCGTTCTGACAATACTCGCCGTTCTCACGCCAACGACACTGCGGCCGTTTTATCGCGCTTGGATGCGCTTTGGACTTATTGCGGGGTTCATTAATACGCGTATCATCATGTTCTTGCTTTACTACCTCGTGTTTGTGCCGATTGGAGCGCTCATGACCCTTATCGGCCGAGACGCGCTATCCCGAAAAACGGGGGACACCGCTCAGGATAGTTATCGTATTGTGAGTAGCACGCGGGACCAAGACCACTTTGAGAGACCGTATTAATGTTTGAGCTGTTAAAAGACCTTTGGGGCTTCATGCGTGAGCGAAAGAAACTCTGGATGGCACCTATTATTGGGATCATGCTTATTCTCGGTCTGTTAGTCGTCATGACACAGGGGTCCGCATTAGCCCCTTTTATCTACACAATTTTCTAACGCTGTAGTCAGCGAGCTGACAAGCCCAATACACTCATCGTTCCAATAATCGGAGGTCATCGCTGTGGCAGATCCCTATCTTTTCTCCGTCACCAATAATGTAGCTACATTTAGCGTAAACGATGCGCCGTACAACTTGATGCCGGTGGACTACATCGACCGTCTTGAAGAGCAGTTACCCGAGGTCCTAGCGGACGAGCGTATCCGCGCTGTGGTGTTCACCGCAGAGGGCCTGGCGAATTTCTCCGCAGGCATGAATCTCAGACAAATCCCCGAGGGCATTAAACGCGCGGGTAGTCCAGAAGCATTTTTCGCCCAACGCCATCGTGTGTTGGGCATGATCGAAAATGGTGGGACACCCGCGATCGCCACCTTTTTCGGCTACTGCCTCGGTGCTGGACTTGAGTTACCTCTGGCTTGCCATTTTCGTATCGCAGCGAGCGAAGGTGCAAAAATAGGACTGCCCGAGATGGATTTAGGCAGCGTCCCTGCCTGGGGCGGATCAGCTCGCCTTCCTCGTGTCGTGGGTCGGTCGCATGCACTCGATATGATTTTGCGCGCCCGTAAAATCGACGGAAACGAAGCACTGAAGATGGGTCTCGTGACGGAGGTGGTTCCGCTGGAGCAATTAAAAGCGCGCGCACAAGCGCTTGGTGAAGAGCTGGCTGCACAACCCCGCCTAGCCGTGAAAGCGGTGTTAGAAACCATCGTCGGGTTTGAAACCAAAACCCTCGATGAATCCATTGACGATGAGAAACGGGCCGTCGCTGCGACGCTCGGGACGCCTGATTCGCAGGAGGGGATGGCAGCCTTCCTTGAAAAGCGAAGGCCCGTTTTTAATCAGTCTTAATTGAGCAGGAGTCCGTAATTACCGATATGACCGACGACCAAACTGACACATCACTACTGAGCCGCCGCCGCTTACTCCGTGCCATGGGGGTCTCGACCGCCGGTGTCGCTGCCGCGGGCGCCATAGCAGCGAGCCGCGAAAAAATCGTCGATGCAGGTGACACTGCGAAAGAAGAACTGGCGGAACTCAGAAAGCAGTTTGATGCGCTCGATAAACGCTCAAAACTTATCTTGCGCTTAGTATTGGTGCTCAGTGGTCTTGACCTCTTTCTCGCAATTTGACGGACAGGCCGCAACCCGCTAGCCATAGTGCCTAGCGATACACGGTGTCGTTTCTTTCGTCAGGAGAGGACGACACCATGAGCAAACGAGCTGTGCTGCCTCAGAGGACGCTTACTCTGGTTGCGCCAAATGCTTTGCGTGAAATCGCAGATGATCTTCCATGAAGGTCGCGATGAAGAAATAGCTATGATCATAACCATCATGCTCTCTGTAGGTGAGCGGAAAGGCGGTTATGTCGCAAGCCTCCTTGAGTAACTCAGGTTTGAGCTGCTCGACAAGAAACTGATCTGAAGCACCTTGATCAATCAGGAGCGGTATGGCTTTTGCGCCCGAGCGAATAAGCTCAGAGCTATCGTGCAGTTTCCACTCTTCTTTATCTTCACCAAGATAAGCGGAGAACGCCTTATGCCCCCAAGGACAGCTCGCCGGCGCGCAAATGGGAGAAAATGCGCTCACTGAGCGATAACGTCCCGGATATTTTAGGGCCAAACTCATTGCACCATGACCGCCCATCGAGTGGCCACTGATACTCACTCGGGCAACATCTAAGCCTTCAATATCGCCCAGCCACGACGGCAGCTCATCGACGATATATTCTTCCATTCTGTAATGATCGGACCATGGCGCCTGCGTCGCGTTCAGGTAAAAACCCGCGCCAAGGCCCAAGTCGTAAGCGCCGTCAGGGTCGTCCGCCACGTTATCGCCTCGTGGGCTGGTGTCAGGAAAAACCACGGCAATGCCAAGCTCACTCGCTATCCGCTGTGCGCCGGCCTTGGTTACGGCGTTCTCATCTGTACAGGTAAGTCCCGAGAGATAAATGACGACTGGAACGGGATTAGCGGCAGCAAAATCGGGTAAAAAAACAGAAAAGACAGCGTCTCCCGAAAGCACCTGAGAGGCCCCTTTGTAACGCCACTGTACCCCTCCAAAGCAACGAGCCTCAGAGATGCGCTCAAGTGCCATTAGAACGTCACCACAGACCGAATGCTCTTTCCTGCATGCATCAGATCAAAGGCATCGTTGATCTGGTTAAGCGGCATGGTATGGGTAATCATCTCATCGATATTAATCTTGCCTTCCATATACCAATCGACGATTTTAGGAACGTCTGTTCTGCCTCGCGCACCGCCAAATGCGGACCCTCGCCACGACCGACCTGTCACCAGTTGGAAAGGGCGCGTTGATATTTCTTGTCCAGCACCTGCGACACCGATAACACAGCTTTGTCCCCAGCCCTTGTGACAACACTCAAGCGCTTGGCGCATGACATTGACGTTACCTATGCATTCAAAACTGTAATCAACACCGCCGCCTGTCATTTGAATAAGATGGTCAACAACATCATCAACCTCGCTGGGGTTCACGAAGTCTGTCATCCCAAATTGGCGTGCAAGAGTCGCTTTCGCCGGGTTTAAGTCAACTCCGATGATCCGAGTGGCTCCCACCATCCGGGCGCCTTGAATAACGTTGAGTCCAATACCGCCCAAACCGAATACAGCGACCGTTGCACCCGCCTCAACCTTCATCGTAAAAGCAACAGCACCAATGCCTGTAGTCACGCCACAACCGATGTAACAGATTTTATCGAACGGTGCGTCCTCGCGGACTTTAGCCACCGCGATTTCCGGTAAAACGGTGTAGTTAGAGAAGGTTGAGCAACCCATGTAATGGAGAATTGGCTCGCCATCTAATGTGAAACGGCTGGAATGGTCGGGCATGAGACCCTGCCCCTGCGTTTCACGAATAGCTTGGCACAGATTCGTTTTGGGATGCAGACAGAAGTTACACTCTCGACACTCGGGTGTGTACAGCGGAATCACGTGATCACCAGGCTTGACTGACTTCACCCCTTCGCCAATTTCGACAACAATACCGGCGCCTTCGTGACCCAAAATAGCCGGGAATGCGCCTTCCGGATCGTCACCTGAGAGTGTAAAAGCGTCCGTATGGCAGACACCTGTGGCTTTAATTTCGACCATGACCTCGCCTGCGCGAGGTCCCTGAACATCCACTTCGGCTATCTCAAGTGGGGCGCCTGCCTTAAAAGCAACTGCTGCTCGACTCTTCATCCTTCAACCCTTTCTTGTTTCTTTTTTCTCACACTACGTCAACGAAACACGCAGCACAAACAACTGACGTTGTGGGCGAATCGGCGACCTGTCGCTACACAGATCAGACAGCCAAATCAAACAGGCCGGTTGGCGCCCAAGCACCTGCGAAGAATGAGG
>JABIZW010000206.1 GCA_018666295.1 Halieaceae bacterium | reverse complement strand
GAGCGCAACAGTCGAGTCGTCTCTGGATCGATTCGTTTAATGCGCTCGTCTCTTCCAATCACTGCAAATAATCGGAGCAGATTTGAGGGGGATTGCGAGAAAACGTCCGGGCGTCGAGCAGCAATTCGATCATCGATCAGCTCAAAGTCATCATCGATAACAATGGCGTCGCCGGGGTTAGAGTGACGCAGGGTGTTTTCAAAGGTATCAATTAATAGGGCGGTAATGTGTGAAATGGCTTGCACATTTCTAAAGTAAGCTTGCATGAACTGCTCTACCGCGAGCTTACCCTCGTCCTTGAATCCCCACTGGCTGGCCAAGGCGCGCTGATGTTCAAACAGTAGGCGATCTTCTTCCCGCCCTGTCAGTGTATGAAGCGCAAACCGAACGCGACTGAGATAGTCTTGCCCAGCGTCGAGCAGATCAAGCTCTTCTGTGGTCAAAAATTCGCCCGCGGGCAGCCGATCGAGCGACGTACCAAAGTGACGCTGGGCTATCCAGCCAATGACCTGAATGTCCCTAAGGCCACCGGGCGAAGACTTCACGTTGGGCTCCAGACTGTAGCCAGTAAGACCAAACTTTTCGTATCGCGCGGTCTGCTCTTCGATTTTAGCATTAAAGAATGTTGTACTTGGCCAGATATCAGTCGCGTCAATCGCATTGTGAAGCGCGTCTTTGAGTAATGGATCACCGGCTAGTAACCGAGTTTCAAGCAATGTGGTCATGACAGTGACATCGGCGGTCGCCATCTCGATGCAGTCGCTGATGCTGCGCACACTGTGTCCGATGGTCAGTCCTAGATCCCACAGTGAACTGACAAATGCGCTGATGAGCGAGTCCTTAGCGGTCCCCTCGTCGTTCAGAAGAATTAAAACGTCGACGTCAGAGTTCGGAAACAGTGCGCCTCGACCATAGCCTCCAACGGCGATGAGCGATGCTTGGGCCTCGTCTAATTCACAACAATGCCAAAGGCTGATCAGGGCCTTATCAACAGCGTCGCAACGATTACACAGAAGCTCTGTTACCGGGCTAGAAGGGTCAAATCTGGCTGACGTGTCACGAGCTGTCTCGTTAAGCTCGTTCCGTACGTCAGACACTAACTGAGTGAGCGCTGTAGGATTCATGAAATAGGGGTGCTTTGGCTTAGGCCTCTAGTTACGAGATGATCGGCGATTTGGAGCAGTCTGAGCTTGTTTGGATCAGTCGGTAGGCCTCAAAAGGGCAAGTCCTCCGTCGAGCGCTTCGTCAACACTTCACAGCCATCATCGGTGACCGCAATCGTGTGCTCCCATTGCGCGGACAAGCGACCGTCTCTTGTGGTTACGGTCCAGCCATCACGCGTATTGAGCTTCGTATGGCGTTTTCCGGCATTCACCATGGGTTCAATGGTAAACGTCATTCCTTTTTCAAGCACCATGCCAGTGCCTGCTCGGCCGTAGTGAAGCACTTGAGGCTCCTCATGGAAAACTCTCCCTATCCCGTGACCACAATACTCTCTGACGACCGAATAATAGGAAGACTCAGCATACTGTTGTATGACCTGCCCAATGTCGCCAAGGCGTGTTCCGGGTTTCACCAACGCAAGTCCTTTATAGAGACACTCTTGTGTAATGTTAATGAGTCGTTCAGCGTGCGGCGCGACTTTCCCAACTGGGACCATAATACTGGTGTCTCCGTGCCACCCGTCTTTGATGACGGTTACGTCGATATTAATAATGTCGCCATCCTTTAGTACTTTCGTATCGGAGGGGATGCCATGGCAAATGACATCATTGACAGATGTGCAGATCGATTTCGGAAAACCTTTGTAATTGAGCGGTGCGGGGATCGCTTTTTGCGTGGTCACAATGTGGTCGTGGCAAATGCGATCGAGCTCCCCCGTAGAGATCCCGGGAACAACTTGGGGAGCAATCATCTCCAGTACTTCGGCCGCGAGACGTCCCGCTTCACGCATGCCGGCCATGTCTTGTTCTGATTTAATTGATACGTTACTCACGGTGTTTTACCCACGCTTGATGTCATGTTTGGCTGTAAATCTCGGTAGTTTACCGCACTCGAGGCGAGTTATTACAGCAAGAGGCTTCAGCCCTACTTCTACCTATGGTATAAAGCGCGCCGCTTTCGAGTTTACGAAGGCTAATAAGCACGTTCGCTACAAACAAGTTGCCGGGTGCTGGGAGACCAGTTGGACAATTTGAGGGAACGGAAGTTAAACCCAACCTAGAGACTGATTATGACACAAGTAAGCATGCGCGAGTTATTGCAGGCCGGCGCGCACTTTGGCCACCAGACCCGTTTTTGGAATCCAAAGATGGATCAATACATCTTTGGTGCACGCAACAAGATCCACATCATCAATCTGGAGCACACCGTCCCCGCATTTAATGATGCGCTTGAGTTTGTTCACAGATTGGCTGAAAACAAAAACCAAATCATGTTCGTCGGCACAAAGCGTGCTGCGGGTAAAATTATCGAAGAGCAAGCGGCGCGATGTGGCATGCCGTTCGTCAGCCATCGTTGGTTGGGGGGAATGCTCACGAACTACAAAACGATCCGGTCTTCCATCAAGCGTCTTCGTGAGCTTGAAGGGCAAGAGCAGGACGGCACTTTCGACAAGTTGACGAAGAAAGAAGCCCTCATGCGATCGCGCAGTAAGGACAAGCTAGATCGTTCAATCGGCGGTATTAAGGATATGGGTGGTCTACCCGACGCATTGTTTGTGGTCGATGTTGATCACGAGCGCATTGCTATTACTGAGGCCAATAAGCTTGGTATACCCGTTATTGGTATCGTTGACACCAACAGTAACCCTGACGGCGTCGACTACGTAATCCCTGGCAATGATGATGCGATTCGAGCGATCAAGCTCTACGTGTCTGCCGTTGCTGACTCGGTACTTGAGGGCAAGGGTGTGTTGTCAGAAACTCCGGTCGTTGATGAGTTTGTTGAGGTGGTCGAGTCCGCCGAGCCTACGGCGGACCCTGAAGAGTCAGGTGACGCGGAGTAAGTAACAAGTCGCCGCGCTCAGCGCGGCTTTTTTTTATTTGGGCTTCGTTTTTATCGAGGACCACAAGATGATCTTGAGACGTTAAAAAGGGTGAGATAAATGTCTGCTGCATTGGTAAAGGAACTTCGCGAGCGCACTGGATTGGGGCTGCTTGAGTGTAAGAAAGCGCTGGCGGCTGCGGGCGGTGACGTCGAAGTTGCGATTGAGGAGTTGCGAAAGTCGAGTGGTATGAAGGCCGCTAAAAAGGCGGGTCGTACAGCCGCTGACGGCGTTGTTTCCATGAGAATTACTGCGGATGGAACCTCTGGTGTCATTGGCGAGGTGAACAGCGAGACCGACTTCGTTGCGCGCGATGAGAATTTTTTAAATTTTGTTAGTCAGGTGATGGACGCGGCAGTCGCCGCACAAACCGATGACGTGACCGTGATAGCCGGTGGTGATGTTGAAACGTCACGCCAAGCGCTGGTTCAAAAAATTGGTGAGAATATATCGGTCCGCCGTATTGCCGTGCGCTCAACAGACAGTGGTGCTGTGGGTGGCTACGTGCATGGCAATAGCCGAATAGCCGTATTGGTCGAGCTAGAAGGCGGTGACGCGGAACTTGCAAAAGACGTCGCCATGCATGTTGCGGCGGTCAATCCTGCGGTTGTCTCGCCCAGCGATATGCCCGCCGAGTTACTGCAAAAAGAGCGGGAGATCTTCACAGCCCAGGCGGCAGACTCGGGTAAGCCACCAGAGATTGTAGAGAAGATGATCGAAGGGCGAGTGCGCAAGTACTTGTCTGAAAATAGCCTCACTGAGCAGGCGTTTGTAAAAGACCCCGACACGACAGTTGGAAAGCTGGTTTCGGCAGCAGGAGCCCGCGTCGTTGGGTTCACACGGTTTGAAGTGGGCGAGGGAATTGAAGTCGAAAAGGTCGATTTTGCGGCTGAGGTTGCAGCACAGTTAGGAAACTGATGGCCGATTAGGTCAGTACTCATCGTGAGACATTGCGAAGGACGAGAGCATGGCAGCTGAAAAGGTCTACAAACGGATATTGTTAAAGCTGAGCGGTGAGGCGCTGACGGGCGACGAGTCATTTGGCATTGACCCTAAGGTGCTGGACCAAATGGCCTTGGAGATTGGCCAGCTTGTCGGCATTGGAGTTCAGGTCGGACTGGTTGTTGGCGGCGGTAATTTATTTCGTGGTGCTGCGCTCCAAGCTGCGGGCCTTGATCGGGTCACCGGCGATCACATGGGAATGCTGGCGACCGTTATGAACGCACTGGCACTTCGTGACTCACTCGAGCGCTCTAATATTGCAACGCAAGTGATGTCTGCGATTCCAATGAGTGGCGTGGTCGATCACTACGACCGCCGCAAAGCTATTCGGGCGATGTCTCAGGGCGACGTTGTTATTTTCTCGGCCGGCACCGGCAATCCCTTTTTTACAACCGACTCGTCCGCTTGCCTGCGAGGTATTGAGGTCGAGGCCGATATCGTTCTAAAGGCGACTAAGGTGGATGGGGTCTATAACGCTGACCCGATGAAAGACTCGTCAGCAATCAAGTTTGATGAGCTCACTTACGACGACGTTTTAGACAAGAAGCTGGGGGTCATGGACCTTACGGCAATTTGTATGGTCCGAGATCACCAAATGCCGGTTCGCGTGTTTAATATGTCGATGAAGGGCGCGTTGTTGAGTATTGTAAGGGGCGGATCGGAAGGCACGGTGATTCGATAGGGTCTATTGATACACGCACTGTAAATCGGTCGGGAGAGGAAAATGATTGACGACATACAAACCGATGCTGAAGAGCGGATGGACAAGGCACTGGAAGCGCTCGCTCAAAACTTCAATAAGATCAGAACAGGACGGGCGCACCCCAGTATTCTTGACGGAATCCGCATTGATTACTACGGGTCAGAAACGCCACTTAAGCAGATGGCAAGTATCAATGTTGAAGACGCCCGCACACTCGCGGTGAGTGTCTTTGATAAATCCATTACGCCCGATGTAGAAAAGGCCATCATGAAAAGTAATCTGGGCCTTAATCCCTCAACGGCTGGCGACGTTATTCGCATTCCAATGCCCATGCTGACTGAGGAGACTCGGAAGGGTTTTATTAAGCAGGCGCGCGCTGAGGCCGAGTCCGCACGGGTATCGATGCGTAACGCACGTCGTGACGCAAACGGTATGCTAAAGGACCTGGTCAAGGAAAAAGAAATTTCAGAGGACGAGGAACGGCGTGGCCAAGATCAGATTCAGAAGCTGACAGATGTCTACGTGGCGAAGATCGATGCTGCGTTGACGACTAAAGAAGCTGATTTGATGGAAATCTGATCAGTATTCCGGTCTCCCAGTGAATTTACCTACCCATTTTTCAGGCCGCATGCCACAACACATTGCCATTGTGATGGACGGCAATAACCGTTGGGCAAAGAAGCGCGGTGTGCCGGGCCCCATTGGTCACAGAGCGGGTGCCGACGTGGTGAAACCACTGATGTACGCCTGTCGAGATCGCGGTGTCAAAACCCTCACCTTGTTCGCGTTTTCGAGCGAAAACTGGCATCGCCCAGAGGCTGAGGTGCGCGCACTTATGGCGTTACTGTCGCGGTATTTACGGCGTGAAATAAAGCAATTGGCTGAAGACGGGGTCCGGGTTCGGTTTATTGGCCGTCGTGATCGTTTGAGTCCGCGAATTGCGAAGTTATTGGAGTGGTCTGAGCAAGCCACTGCGCACAATACCGATACGACGTTAGTGTTGGCACTCGACTACGGTGGACGTTGGGACGTGAGTGAGGCGGCGTCCGCTTTGGCGCATGACGTGGAAGCTGGAAGGTTGCGGGCTGAGGATATTGACGAAACGTCACTCAGTGCAAGAATGTCATTGGCCGACCAGCCGACGCTCGATCTCTGCATTAGAACCGGCGGTGAATATCGACTGTCTAACTTCTTATTATGGCAAAGCGCTTACGCTGAACTTTGGTTTACTAAAACGTTGTGGCCTGACTTCACCGTCGAAGAGTTGGATGTTGCTATCGAGCATTTCGCGGGACGAGAGCGCCGCTATGGTGGTCGTCCAGCAGAGGCCCATTCTTAATGTTGGCAAAGCGCATTTATACGGCACTGATCTTAATCTCTGTTTTCTTTGTCGCGGTGACACAGTTGTCAGCGAATATGCTCTCTCTTGCTTTTGCCACCGTGGGCGCTACTGGTGCCTGGGAATGGTCGGCGTTGGCCGGTTGGACATCTCGAGTCACACGCGCGGCTTTTGTGATCACGTTTGCGGGTGTTTGCGTTGCTTTTGCGTGGGTTTATGGGCCTGATTTTGCCACTGATGTAACGTTGATTCGGCCGATTCTCGGTTTGGCGTGTTTCGCTTGGTTGGTTCACGCACTGCTCGTGGATAGTTACCCCAAGCTTTCTTTTTTGTGGGGCTCGCGTTTAGTAAGGAGTCTGATGGGGCTTTTTGTTCTGGGGGCTGGCTGGTTTTCACTCTCCTACGTTATGTATTTGCCCAACGGCTGGTTGCTCGTCATCATGCTGGTCATTATGGTCGGAGCGGCCGACGTCTGCGCGTATTTTGTTGGTAAGGCCTGGGGCAAGAACCCACTCGCGTCCGACGTCAGTCCCGCGAAGACGATAGAGGGTTTATGGGGGGGCTTCTTGGGTGTCTTGAGTCTCGCGGGGTTGACCTGGTGGTTGCTGCCGCCGGCCTACGGCTACATTCACCCGGTAGAAATATTCCTGATCGCAGCCTTTTGCTGCAGTGCATCGGTGCTTGGTGACTTGACCGTCAGCATGGTGAAGCGAGAGAGCGGTTGCAAAGATTCGGGGGTGCTTTTGCCCGGTCACGGTGGTGTGCTGGACCGACTCGACAGTATCTGCGGTGCCGCGCCGTTTTTTGCCTTGTCAATCATTTTGGTGGGTTACGCGTAATGCAGCGTGTCTTGGTTCTGGGTGCCACTGGCTCGATTGGAACGAGTACGTTAGACATTATTGAACGACACCCGACGCACTATTATGCCTATGCTTTAGCGGCTAACCGATCGGTGGATGAGATGGAGCAGTTGTGCCTTCGTCACCGTCCTGTGCACGCGGTCATGTTCGATCATGATGCTGCGTTTGCGCTTAAAACACGCTTGGCAGGTGTCGTTGAGACCCAAGTGCATGCGGGCGAAGCGCCGATGGTTGAGCTTGCGAAAAGCGCCGAGGTGGATACCGTGATGGCGGCAATCGTCGGATTTGCAGGGCTATCGGCGGCACTTGCGGCTGCGCAGGCGGGCAAGCGGCTTCTTCTAGCCAATAAAGAGGCACTGGTGAGTGCCGGTCAGATTTTCATGAGCGCTGTGCATGAGGGCGGTGCTTTGCTGTTGCCGGTCGACAGCGAGCACAATGCGATGTTTCAGTGTCTAGAGACAGACGACCTGGCGCGTCCACAAATGGGGCGAGTGGAAAAAATTCTACTCACTGCGTCCGGTGGGCCGTTTCGTGGAAAAAGTCGATCTGAGTTGTTGGATGTCACGCCGGATCAGGCGTGCGCACACCCGAATTGGTCGATGGGACGAAAGATTTCAGTTGACTCTGCCACACTGGTTAACAAGGGCTTGGAGCTGGCAGAGGCGTGCTGGCTTTTCGATCGTAAGCCGTCTGAGATTGAGGTGGTCGTTCACCCGCAAAGTATCGTTCACTCGTTAATACGTTATGTCGATGGCTCGGTATTGGCTCAGTTGGGACAGCCCGATATGCGCACGCCCATTGCGTACAGTCTTTCCTGGCCTGATCGCGTCGATGCGGGAGTTGATGTGCTGGACTTGGTTAAGGTGGGGCGGTTGGATTTTGAGACACCCGATTTGGGTGCCTTCCCGTGCCTAAAGCTTGCGTACCAGGCGATCGAGCTTCCCGGCGGGATGTGTGCGTTCAGTGCAGCTAATGAGATCGCCGTTGATGCCTTTCTCGCGCACCGGATACGGTTCACCGACATTGATCGTGTGATTGAAACAACACTTAATACCGTCGATCTCGCTGAACCAACTGAGCTCAGTGAGGTCAAAGGTCTCGATTATGCAGCGCGAGAGGCTGCCCATGCGGTGGTCGCCGAAATCAAAAGGTGAGAGTGTGATTCAAGGGAGTGCTCAGAAGTAGATGCAAGCATTATTCTCAATATTCATGGCGCTCGTGACGCTGGGTATCCTCGTTACTATTCATGAGTTTGGTCATTATTGGGTGGCACGCCGTTG
>JABIZW010000047.1 GCA_018666295.1 Halieaceae bacterium | reverse complement strand
TTTAAGCCCGAGACTTTTAAGCACCTGCATTCGAGCAATTATTTCCTCGAACAATACGCGATAACTAAAGTGCTGCTCGGTGACGGGCCCGCCACGCCCTTCGTTCTTTGAGGGGTCCCAGCGATCACCTTCGAAAATAATGGCGGTTTTGTCGGCACGACCTTGTAGCAAATGCCGGTCCACTAGATTAAAGCAGGCGTTCGTTTGACCGCCGACAAACCACCGATAGTAAGGCGCTGCGGTTTGATCAAGAACATCGCTCCAGGGGGTCCAAGTGTCTTCCTCCAGGTGAGTGTCTTGGCCTTGCACAGTCCAGCCTCGCCAAAGGCCGCCATCAGCGCGTGCAAGCCACGCGCCACTGGATGGGTTTTGCCAATGGATTTCGCGCGCGGCAACCTCGGCGTGGAAGCTGTCCGCATCGTGATTGATACGACTTCGAAGCGCATCCTCATCTGACTGGGATGCTAATACGCCCCAGGTCCGGTCATCGCTCATGGTGTTCTCCCTCTCGAAAAATCATCTGCAGAGGGGAACGATCCGGTTTGCCGATCAACAATGCGCTTACACCACTGCGCAGTTGCTGAACGTCAAACGCCGGAGCACCGGGCACTCCCACACCACTGGATTACGCTGAAGATACGTCACCCAAATGGGGACAGATCACCAAATTTGGTATTTTGTCACAGGGGAAATGCTGGCTATTTTGCTAGGTCGCTATAAGTGCTTTGTTGAAAAGACGCGGGTCTACATTGCCGCCCGATAAAACGATGACCAAATCCTCGCAGTCCGGAAGATGATCACTAAAAAGCGCTGCTGCAAGTGCCACGGCACCGCCAGGTTCTACAACAATTTTAAGGGTGTCGAACGCGTGGGACATCGCCCTTAGGACCTCATCGTCACTCACGGCTAAGCCCGCACCAGCCAGGCTTTGCAGTATGGGGAACGTCAGTTCGCCCGGTGTGGGTGTGACGATGGCGTCGCAGATCGAGCCCTGTTCGGTCATGTTGGCCACGCGTTGGCCCAGTGCAAGCGAGCGCGCGGTATCGTCAAAGTGTTTAGGCTCAACCGTTTGTAGCGTGACCTTAGGGAGTGTGGCCTGAAGTGCAGTCGCAATGCCGGCACTCAAGCCCCCACCACCGCAACAACACAGCACCGCAGTGGTCGACAACCCCTGGGTGGCAATTTGTTCCGCAAGCTCAAGACCTACCGTGCCTTGACCCGCAATCACGTTTGGGTCGTCGTACGGTTTGATCAAGGTTAAACCACGTTCGCTTGCAAGGCGTGCGCCAATCGCTTCTCGACTTTCTTCTCCCCGGCGATACTGGATGACCTCGGCACCGTAGCGTCGCGTATTGGCAACCTTATTATCAGGAGCGTCGTGCGGCATGATAATTGTTGCTTTGGTTTTGAAAATAGATGCTGCGAGCGACACGCCCTGTGCGTGGTTGCCGGATGAATAAGCGATCACTCCGCGGGCTAAGGCCTCTTCACTCAGTGCGCTGATGGCACTGCAGGCGCCCCTGAATTTAAAACTCCCTGTGACCTGTAAAGGCTCTGCTTTTAGCCAAAGGCGTCGCCCCGCAATAGTGTCCAGCCGCGGTGAATTTAAGAGGGGCGTTTTCACCACGAGGTGTTTAATTCGATGATGTGCTTGCTCAATATCGTTAAAGGTTATTGTCACGGCAACGCCTAAAAGTTGATCCAGAAGCCATGGTATTCCGAACTAAGACTAATTACACAGTATGGGACGCGCGCAGTGTTGGATTTTGTACAACACGACGGGGGAAGGGACGAAGCGGGCTTTCGCGGTCGTTCTGATTGCGTTGTGCGCTCTATTTGTCTGGTCACTGGCGAGGCGTACGCGCACGTTCGACAGGATCTGGCGCACCTGCAGAAGACGATGACCGGCGGATTATACCCCTCGATTTCCGATGGCGTTATGACGCCGGTGCACTACCTGTATCTGACGAGCAAAGGGTGGGTGCTGCAGCTTACGAAAAATGCGTACCTGCCCGACATACCGCGCGATGGTCGTTACATCGCCGTGATTCCTCGTCACATGATGGCGGTGAGAGACGGAACCGTTTGGGATGTGTGGGATTCTCGGTTTAGCCGACGTACAAAAAGCGGCTATCCACGACTGCTTGGGTACTATGTTCCACCGACTTAAGCGTCAATCCAGCGAATAATGTAATTTTCCAAGTCAGCCTCATCGACGTCGACTTCCGATACGACCCGACCTCTGATGCTTTTAGTCTCCTTGTGGACTGAAGACTGCTTTCCTGAAATCAGCGGGTGCCATTGCGGCAACGGTTTGTTATCTGCACGGAGACGGTAGGCGCAGCTGTTGGGTAACCACGCCATTTCACTGGGTAACATTTTAGCGACGTCCATGCAGTCGGGGACTCGTGAAAAGCGCTGATCATAGTCCTGACACCCACCCGACTTAGTGTCGAGTAGTTTGCAAGCGACTCGCGTATAAAAAACCTCGTTGGTGTCCTCGTCTTGCAGTTTGTGCAAACAACATTTTCCACAGCCATCGCACAACATTTCCCACTGCTCGTGACTGAGTTCATGCAGAGGCGTGTTGTTCCAGTAGTCAGCACTGCTGTTGTTCACGGCTCACTGCTCCTTGGAATAATGCGCGAGCGAGCTTGCGTTTTTTTCCCAGTTTCGCCCGTCAAACGGCGTGTCATGTATTGCCTCAATCGTTGCGTCATCGAGGCAGCGTGCGTTCACGCTAACGCCGTCGGGATTTGATCGTGGGATGTAAAAAGACTTCACGCCACAGTTCGAGCAAAAGTAGTGCTTCGCAATATGGCTGCCGAAGGTGTACAGCGACAACACGTCTTCACCGCGCGTGATCTGAAAGCGACTGCTGGGGACGATGTAATGTTGGTAGTGATGGATCTCACAGATTGAACAGTTACAGGTGTGCGAGCTGAGAACCGCAGGCGCCTCTATGGTCCACTCAACACTCCCGCAGTGGCAGCCACCGGTGTGGGTCACGAGTGCTCCAGCCTGCGCGGCCTCGATTTGCTCGCGTCGACGTCGAATCTGCTCGATCAGGCCAGAGGTGTCCCAGCGACCGTCGCCGCCGGCTTGCAGTTGAGCGTAATGTTCATCGACCTTTAGGGCGAGGGGTAGGTGCAGATGAAGTTCAGCGGCAACGTCGAGTGCGAAGCCGAGGTCCTTGCGCATCCAGTCAATCGCGAACCCAAAGTCGTACTCGCGCTTTGCGATAGTCGACGCTCGGTGAGTCATTTGCCAAGACTGAGCGGCGCCGCCTTCGAGTGCACGGGTGA
Source organism: Halieaceae bacterium (assembly GCA_018666295.1). Classification (GTDB taxonomy): domain Bacteria; phylum Pseudomonadota; class Gammaproteobacteria; order Pseudomonadales; family Halieaceae; genus Luminiphilus. The sequence continues at coordinate 14,605 of JABIZW010000047.1, read as the reverse complement.
CCTCGGCAATATCAAGGCCTGCGCACTCAGCAAAGTGAAACGCCTCTGAGATGCCACCGAGGACGCCGGCAATACACAACTGGTTCACCATTTTAGTCAGTTGTCCGCTCCCCACATTGCCCATTAATTGCGCGTGCTTTGCAAAGTGTGCAACAACCGGCTCCATGCGCGTAAACGTCGCTTTATCACCACCCATCATGACGGTGAGCACGCCATTTTCAGCGCCTGCCTGGCCACCCGAGACGGGGGCATCCATAAATGCTACACCGAGCTCTTGGCACGCGATTTCGAGTTCTTCTGCCAATTGCCGCGAGGTCGTGGTGTGGTCAATCAGGATGGATCCTTCAGTCATGGTGGACAAAACACCTTCAGGCCCCACAGTGACCGACCGGACATCGTTATCATTGCCAACACAGAGAAATACAACGTGTGCATCAACGGCAGCCTCTGCAGGTGTTGGCGCCGACGAGCCTCCAAACTCGTTGACCCAGTCAAAGGCTTTGGTTTCGGTGCGATTGTAGACACAGACATCAAGACCGTGTTTTTGGAGATGACCGGCCATGGGGTACCCCATCGCGCCTAAGCCAATGAAGGCGACCTTCTTGATATTCGACATGCTGAGTGTCCTACTGCAAATGATTTCAAGTCTACGTAACTGAGGTGAGTTCACCATGAAACAGACGATAACGCGATGGGTAGTAATATTAACGGCCGCAGCTTTGGCCGTGGGTGCACTGGGTCAAGACCTTGGGCCAGGAGCGCGGCCGGTTGGCGCAGACTGGTCTCGCAGTCCGGTCATGTCGACCAATGGCATGGCGGCAACCGCGCAACCCTTGGCATCAAATATTGCAATCGACGTATTGCAGGCGGGTGGTTCTGCCGTAGACGCCGCTATTGCTGCCAATGCAGCACTTGGTTTGATGGAGCCTACGGGTAATGGGATAGGTGGTGACCTGTTCGCGATTGTCTGGGATCCAAAATCAAAAAAGTTGTACGGGTACAACGGCTCAGGTCGTGCGCCCAAGGCGCGATCGCTGACGGATCTCAAAGCGTCAATTGCTGCATTAAAGGCGTCGGGTCGCTTGCCAAAAGACTATGTCGGCATTCCATCGCACGGATCACTGTCAGTAACAGTGCCGGGCGCGGTTGATGGCTGGTTTGCATTGCACGAACGTTGGGGACGTCTGGCGATGAATGACGTCCTCGCGGCGCCGATTTCTTACGCAAACAATGGGTTTCCTCTAACACCCGTGATTGCCGCAGGCTTTGAGAGTAATCGCAACCGATTTGACGCGGTCGCCTCCATGATCGAAGAGCGTGATAACGCGACGAAGACCTACTTTCCTAACGGCGTTGCCCCCAAGGCCGGAGCGGTGTTTAAAAACCCTGATTTGGCCGAGACGCTGACGGCACTAGCCAAGCACGGTCGTAGCGCGTTTTATGAAGGAAGCATTGCCCGCGCAATGGTTGACTATTTTGAGTCGATTGACGCCGATTTAACACTGGACGATCTAACGACGCATCGGGGGGAGTGGGTCGAGCCGAGAGGGGTCGACTACCACGGGTACACCCTCTATCAGCTCCCGCCCAATGGCCAGGGCTTTGCAGCACTGATGATGCTGAATATTTTAAAGCAGGTCGACTTGCGTCGTTTCGAGCGAGGTTCGCCCGAGCTATTCCATTTTATGGTCGAAGCGAAACGGCTCGCCTTTGAGGCTATGGCCGGTACTTTTGCTGACCCGGCTTATTCGACGATCCCAATCGATAGGCTTCTGAGCGATGAATTTGCAAAACGTCAGTTCTCGCGAATCCGTCCAGATCAGGTGATTGAACCGCAATACCTGGCTGTTCCACTCGAGGGGGAGGGGGATACGACCTACCTCACCGTGGTCGATGGTGAGGGCATGATGGTGTCTCTGATCCAGTCTAATTATCGAGGCATGGGGAGTGGATTGGTGCCAACGGGGTTAGGCTTTATGTTGCAAGACCGAGGCGAGCTGTTCTCATTAGATCCGAGTCACCCTAACGTGTACGCGCCGGGTAAACGGCCGTTTCATACCATTATCCCTGCTTTTCTCATGAAAGATGGGGCGCCGTTTATGAGCTTTGGGTTGATGGGTGGCGGTATGCAGCCGCAAGGGCATGTTCAGATCCTCGTAAACATTGCTGACTTCGGCATGAATCTGCAGGAGGCCGGGGACGCTGCGCGCTTTTTACATGATGGCGGCTCGAGTCCTGATGAGGGCGTGTCGACTGATTATGGGACATTATTTGTTGAACCTGGAGTCCCTGAATCGACGGTTAAAGCGCTCCGCGAGCGCGGCCACAAGGTCATGATCGACGCCACCGCAGGAAAATTTGGAGGCTATCAGGCCATCACTCGAGACCCAGCGACGGGCGTGCTGACTGGCGCAACTGAAATGCGAAAGGATGGAACCGTTGTCGGATATTGAGGAGACACGTCTGGCTGTGATCGTCGGCGGCGGCGGGGCGATTGCGCAGGCGCTCGCCGCTTTGTGGTGCAAAGATCCGACGTTACGAGTCGTTGTTATAAGTCGCGCATCGCCACCAATGCCAAACGTGCAATCAATGCTGACCGATTACAGCGAGGCATCACTGCTGGCGATCGCCTCGACACTGGCAGACCTTCAAATGCCAATGTCGCGATTAGTCATCACTAATGGCGTTTTATCAGGCGATGCGTTTAGCCCCGAGCGCAAGATTAGCGACCTCAATGTGACGGCATTTCAGCACGTGCTTGCGGTTAATGCGCTCTTACCTTTACAAGTGCTATCGGCGTTTTGGTCATTGATTCGTCATGGCGCTGCGCCGCGTGTTGCTGTGTTATCGGCGCGTGTGGGGAGCGTGTCAGACAATCGACTCGGGGGGTGGTACAGCTACCGTGCCAGTAAGGCTGCACTGAATATGATGCTCAAGAATGCAGCGATCGAAGCGCAACGCATAAATCGCCAAGCCAAATTTATCGCCTACCACCCGGGAACTGTGGACTCACCGCTGTCGCAACCGTTTCAGCGATCGGTTCCAAAAGAGAAGTTGTTTACACCCGAGTTCACGGCGTTGCAGTTGACCGAGGTGTTAAACACCGCCGTCGCGGACGGCGAACTTTCTTATGTTGATTGGGCAGGAGAGACCATCGCCTGGTGAACGGTGACAAGCTAGCTTAGGAATTCTGCCCTTGATGACGGGTTTGACTTAAACACACCACCCAGCGATGTGGTGCGAGTGGTCGAGTTTCCGTCTTTAACGCCGCGTGCCTTTACACAGTAGTGAACGGCGGTCATGGTGACAGCGACATCTTCCGTATCCAGTAGCGTTTGCAGTGCGACCAGTACTTGTTGCGTGAGGCGCTCTTGAACCTGTGGCCGCTGAGCAAAAAACCGAACGAGCCGGTTGATCTTTGATAAGCCAATGACCTTGTCTCTCGGAATGTAGGCGACCTTTGCTGAACCATCGATGGTGACAAAGTGATGCTCGCAAGTGCTGGTCAGATCAATTTTGTCGACACAGACCATTTCTTCGACGTTCATTTTGTTTTCAATGACTGTGATCTTTGGGAACTGACCGTAATCGAGCCCCGAAAACAGTTCGTCCACGTACATTTTGGCAATGCGGTGTGGCGTTTCCTCAAGACTGTCGTCAGTGAGATCCAGGCCCAGCGTCTCCATAACAACTGTAAACGAGTCACGAATGCGGGCGTAGCGTTGATCGCGGCTCAGCGGGTTCGCGATCATGGGCGTTTCTAGACCACGCTCAAGAAGCGCGCCTCGCACAGCGATCGCCTCGGTCGACAACGCGCCTGGAAGGGATGTGGTCTTTGCTTTAGTTTGAACTTGATGCATCGTCCGTTGTCCTTAGATAAGGTGTAAGATTGTTACGGTGATGTTTGAGTCGCGGATGCCATCGCTTGATCACGAATGGTAAATTCTCCGCTTTTGTAGATGTTTTGCATAGGTATAACGATATGTTAATGCGATTTTCTTGGGTTTTTGTCATCGCTTGCGCGCTTTCTAGCCCAGCGTGGGCCGATAAGGATCAACTGGCTATTGAGGAGTTCAGGGCTGCGGGCGCTGGCTCGTATATCGACGCGGCATACGGCTTCGCAATTTTTCCCAGCATCGGGAAAGTAGGTTTGCTGGTCGGTGGTGCTCAGGGCAAGGGGACGGTTTACCAAGAGGGGAACCTCATTGGTAGGGCAACGATGACCCAGCTGAGTCTGGGTCTGCAGTTTGGTGGCCAGGTCTACAAGCAAATTATTTTCTTCGAGGACGCGCGTGCCATGCGAGAGTTCACGTCAGGCAATTTCGAGTTCGGTGGCCAGGCGGCTGCGATCGCCCTGAACTCAGGGGCGAGTGCCGAAGTGAGTACCGGCGGAGGCGCCCGTACGTCGGTGACCGCGGGTAATGGCGAGATAACCGAGGTCGACAGCTATGGGTTTGTCGATGGAATGTCGGTTTTTACGCTGTCGCAAGGCGGTTTTATGTTTGAAGTCTCCTTGGGAGGACAAAAATTCAGCTACCAGCCCAAGTGAGTTAAAGCGCCTGCTCCTCAAAAACGACATCCACCGTCGCTAAGCGGTCCACAAGATTGCCGCCTAACGCAGTGGCGGGTGTCCATATGCCGCCTTCTACGTCGAGATCATCGAAAGCAAGACAGAGGCCCGCTTGCGCGATCATTCTCGACGTTGCGCCATAGCCCGGATCCCGCTTTCCCTTGACAGCCACACGCACGTCTTTTTGCGTTGAGTCGGGATGTTTCGCGTGTACAAAAAATTCGAAGAAACCATTTTCTCGCTCACTGGGTGAGGGCCCCTCACCTGGCTGGGGAAGCTTTTTGGCAATCATTTTTCTGAGCGGACCAATCGCAAAGGCAAGCATTCCCGCGCCCATTCCCCCGGCAAGCAAGAGCGCGCTTCGTCTGTTAGTCGTGAGCATGGCTTCGTCGTAGGCGAAGTCCGCCCCGTAGATCAGACTGGCGAGCGCGTTTGAACGGCGGACCACTTTGGTGTTCACGGCCGCCATGACAAAAGGCCCTGTCCAGCTGTCAAAGTTATCGTCCCATTTCACGCCTCTTTGATCAGCACCGTCGACGCCCGGATCGAGCTCGGCAGGATACAGCGCATAAGGATTATTCAGTGCTTTGCGCGCAATAGGGTCACTCACGCCTTGCTCCATGGCAAGCAACATGCTCGCAACGGTACCGCCACTTACAGCCCCTTTTGACGGACCCATCCGACCACTGACATGCGTGGCGTAAACGCCGTGCCGCTCGCGCATGATTTTTTGCGCAACAAATACGCCCAGATCGGATGGGATACTGTCAAACCCACAGCAGTGAACCAGGCGCGCACCTGACTCTTCCGCCATGTCACTGACTTTTTCAAAGACGGCAGCCATCCATTGCGGCTCACCCGTCAGATCGCAGTAGTGAGTGCCCTCAGCCGCACACGCTTCAAGCAGTTTCGTGCCGTGTTGAGCATAGGGACCGACGGTGCTGATGATGACTTTGGTTGTACCGGCAAGACGCGCCATATCCGTAGCGCTTCCGCTATCGGCTTCAATAGTGGGCAGTTCAGCATTGCCGAGCTGTTTTTTCACAGACGCCAGCTTGGACAGAGACCGTCCCGCTATCGCCCACCGAATCTCTGAGTGGTGTGTTTGTAAGTACTCGGCCACCAGTGCGCCCGTGAAGCCTGTGGCTCCGTAAACGACAATGTCAAAATCTCTCGGTAAATCGGCTTCCATGACTCGCTCCTGTACAGTTCGTCGTATTCTAACAGTGTGACAAATTGATGCCTTGAAAATCGTGTCTCAATGACCCGCTGTGATATTCTAGCGCCTTTACTGGTGCCGAAATTAGGGGTTGGAATGCGACATCCAGAGCGTGAGGTAACGGAACAAAGGGGAGGGTGTTTTGCCGTTGCCATTGTTCTTTTAAGTCTCTTACTTATCGGAACGATTACAGGGCTTATTGTCTGGGGGTTGAACGCAAACGCACCCGAACCTGAACTGGGAGAACCCGCGGCGAACCGCATTGGCGTTTATGTCGAATCGGCGTTTCGCACTGAAGGTAACGCAGAGATCACGGTCTTTGGTGAGGTCCGTCCGCGCGTTCAAATTGATGTCGTCAGCGAAGTGTCAGGACGCATCATTGAGGTTTCTCCACACTTTATAGAAGGGGGAAGCTTTCGTTCGGGAGAGGCGCTTATCACCGTCGAAGATCGTGACTATGCATTGGCCGTTTCAGAAGCTAAAGCGCGTGTCGCTGGGCGTAAATTAGAGCTCGAACAATCACTTGCAGATGCAGATGTTGCCAAGCGACAGCTCGAAAACGAAGCAAATCCCTCGGATCTGGCGTTGAAAAAACCGCAGATTATTCAGGCCCGCAGTGCCTTGGAAGCGTCGGAGCTGGCGCTCGAGCGCGCGCTTTCTGATCTCAGTCGCACACAAATTTCGGTGCCTTTTGACGCGCGTGTTACTGCAACTGCGGTCGACGAGGGGCAGTATGTGAGCATGGGACGGACGGTGGCATCGGTCTTTTCGACTGATAAAGCAGAGGTTCGATTACCGCTGTCGAACGCTGACATTGCGGCGTTGGGTGTGCCAATTGGTTACGAGGCGGAGGATGGCTTGGGCTTGAGCGTTGAGCTGGTGGCCGACGTAGGCGGGGCGACGCGCCGCTGGGCTGGGCGTTTGGTGCGATTAGATGCGTCTTTGGATTCGCGCACGCGGTCAACCTTTGGAACCGTTGAAGTTCAGAGCCCCTTTGACGTGGTCGAGGGAGAGATGCCCATGGCGCCCGGGCTGTTTGTCGCCGCTCAAATACGAGGCCGTGCGCTGACGGACGTGATTGCCATTCCCGCGGCCGGGCTCCGGGCCGGCGGTCGTGTCTTTATCATGAACGACGAGGATCTTCTTGAGATCAGAAATGTCGTGGTGGCACATGCTACGGCGGAGGTTGCGTACCTGACGAGTGGTATCGCTGAGGGAGACCGGATTATTATTTCCCCAATACGAAACCCGGTGCCGGGTATGGCACTTTCACCCATTGAAGACGCTGCAGATCCTGTGCAGCTCAGTGCAGGTTAAGGCGATGCACGGACTTATTGCCTGGTGGGTACGCAATACCGTGGCGGCGAACCTGCTCATGGTCTTCATTATCATCTCCGGACTGATCGCCTGGAGCACTATTGAGAAGGAAGTTCAGCCGATCGTGACCATTCCCGTTGTGCAGGTCTCGTTGACCTGGCCAGGCGCGTCACCCAAAGAAATCGAGCAACAAGTCGTCCAGCGCGTTGAGGCGGCGGTAAAAAATATCGAGAACGTTCGTCGTTATAACTCTCAGGCGAGAGAAGGTTTCGGTTCGGTGAGCTTGGAAGCCCAGCCCCGTGTCGATTTAACGCAATTTAAAGAGGACATTAGAGATGCGGTTGACGGGATTACGTCGTTCCCGCGAGACCTCGAGCCGCCGCGGATTAGAACCTTCAAATTTAAAGAAACGATTCATTACCTCACGGTTCGAGGGGATGTTGGGGAGAAGGCCCTAGGGCGGCTGGCGGAGGAGCTTCGTGATGAGTTGTTGTCGCTGAGTCATGTCAGTGACGTCAATATTGGTGGTTCGCGTAATGAAGAAGTTACCATTGAGGTGTCCGAGGAGGCGCTCCAGCGTTACCAGTTAACGTTCAACGATTTGGCCTCTGCTATTCGAGCCACGTCGATCAACCTTTCCTCGGGTGAGTTGAGAACGCCGACCGGTGCGGTTCAGCTTCGTGCTGAAAATCTTGCGGACACGCAGACAGATTTTGAAAAAATTATTATCAGAGAATTGCCGTCGGGTGCGCAGATCCGCTTGGGTGATGTTGCCCGCGTGATCGATGGCTTTGAGGACTTTGAAGTGTCTGCAACGGCCGACGGTTTGCCCGCGGTCATGTTACAAATCGAGCCCACTGACCGGCTGTTCATTACCAAAACGTCGAAACAGGTTCATGAATGGATCGCGTCCAAAAGCGCGGACCTGCCCCAGGGCGTAGAGATTCTGAGCTTAGCCGACATGGCGGATGCTTACGACTCGCGGATGTCACTGATCTTTGATGCGGCTTGGATGGGGTTGCTGCTTGTTTTGCTGATCTTACTGTTAACACTCCGTTTTACGGTCGCCCTATGGGTCACCGTCGGTATTGGCGTTTCATTTATCGGGGCGTTTATATTTTTACCTGCAGCAGACGTGTCCATTAATTTTTTGTCGACGTTCGCGTTTTTATTAGTGCTGGGTATCGTTGTGGATGATGCGATTGTCGTCGGCGAGAGTATTCACCACCACCGAGAGGACCTCGGGCTATCGGCCGAAGATGCGGCAATCACTGGCACCTCTGCGGTAGCACGGCCGGTGATTTTCGCCGTGCTGACAACCGTTGTGGCCTTTGCCCCTTGGGCGTTTTTGTCGGGCCCGCAAAGCGAGTTTTTACGTCACCTCTCAGCGGTCATCGCGTTTGCGCTCGCGTTTTCGTTGATCGAAGCCTTTTTTATCCTGCCTGCGCACCTTAGACATCTGGCCTCTCGAGAGGAATCGTCTAAGGGCTTTGCCCTACAACGGTTTATCTCCAGTGGCATTACCTCGTTCGCCAGCAACACCTATGCGCCGCTGTTGGAGCGTGCCCTTAAGGTGCGTTATGCGTTGAGCGCTGTCTTTTTGGCAGGTTTCATCGTTGCGATTGCATTGGTCACGACGGGTTGGGTCCGATTTTACTTTTTCCCACAGCTGGAGAGTGAAACGCTTCGGGTCGACGTTGGGTTGCCGTCCGGAGTGCCCTTTACTCGCACCGAGGCCGTGATGGACCAGCTTAATAGCGCAAGCGACGACTTAAAGGCGCAGTACCCGGTGGTGGGGGCCTTCACTTTTGCCTACGCAAACTCGTTGGAGCAATACATTCAACTTCCGCCACCCGGCGAGAGTAATATCAGCATGCGTGAAGTCGCTGAAACGTACATGGCGTCCATGGGCGAGATTCCCGATGCTGAAAATATTAATGTGCAATACACGGCCAATCAGGGTGAGGCGGTGCTCACTTTCGTGTTTGCGCACTCCAACGAAGCTCGACTCAAATCGGCCGCGGCGGAACTTCGTAATTACCTGGTGACGTTTGAAGATGTTTTCTTCGTTCGGGATAACCAGCGGGGCGAAATCGATGAGCTCAATATTCGGTTAAAACCCGGCGCTCAAACACTGGGTGTCACACTGGCGGATCTTTCGCGGCAGATACGCCAGTCGTATTACGGTGAAGAGGTGCAACGACTGCCTCGTCAGTACGGCGACGTTCGCGTGATGCTGCGGTATCCCGAGGGCGATCGCGAGACATTAACATCACTTCGCGGGTTAAATATTAGGACGTCAGACGGTCGGATGATTCCGCTCGCTACGGTTGCCGATATTGATGTTCGAAAGGCGTCTCAACGGATCGTGCGGCGCGACGGACAGCGAATCTTTGAGGTTTTTGCGCGGGTTAATGTCGACTCGATGGGCGATATTAACGAGAAAGTACAAGATGAATTTTTACCCGGTTTGCAAGTGCGCTATCCCGCATTGCAGATCATCAAAGGTGGCTGGGAGGAGCAGCAGGCCGAATTCATAACCGAGGTGACTCGCTTGTTCTCCATTGCGATGCTGACCATCTACGTTCTGCTGGCGGTTGCCTTTAGGTCTTACACCTTACCCATCATCATTATGTCTGCCATTCCCTTTGCTTACATGGGCGCTATTTTTGGACACCAGCTGATTGGTATCCCGCTCGATATGTTTTCCTTCTTTGGCATGGGCGCGGCTGCAGGCGTCGTGGTCAACGACAATCTGGTGTTGATTGATTATATTTTGAAGCGCGAGGAGAGGGGTGATGGTCGTTTTGATGCCATCATTAACGCCGCTAAAAACAGATTTCGCCCCATTTTGTTGACCACAGTGACCACATTCGTTGGGTTGACGCCGATTATTGCTGAGACGTCAGAGGCTGCGGCGTTCTTAAAACCGTCGGTCATATCGCTTGCGTTTGGCGTATTCTTCGCCTTTTTTGTGAGCTTGTTTTTAGTGCCTGCCCTGTATCTGATCGGTGACGATTGGAGTAGAGCAAGACAGTGGCTAGGGCAGACGCTAAAGTCCCTCTTACCGCGCTTTATGCAGTCAAAGCCGCGCTAGCACGGGTGGGTAGCGCGGCGTTGGTTGAAGGGGGCTAGCGTACGCCCCCCATGAGTCGTTTCACCAGTGGAGAGACGACTAAGACTGCGGCACCGACCACGACGCCGTAGATCAGTAACTCGCTGAAAAGAGCGTTAAAGCCGTTCAAGTCAAGCCGACCATCATCACTCCCGCCGACACTGGAGAAGAAAATGGCGAACTCGGAGGCCAGGTAGCTACCGTAGGCGCTGGCAAGAAACCAGGCGCCCATCATGACGCCCACGTAGCGTGCGATCGAGAGTTTGGTCACCGCAGACAGTCCTATGGGGCTCAAGCAAAGTTCTGCCGATGTGTGAAGGAAATAGGCCAGGACCAGCCACCAGGCGGAAACAAGGCCCGCTGAGTCTGGATTGCTGATGCCGATTAAAAGCGCACCAAATCCAAGTCCGACTTGAATGATTCCAAAACCAAACTTTGCAGGCGTCGACGGCTCAATGTTATTGGACAGCAGTGCGGGCCATAACAGTGCAAAAAGCGGTGATAGCAAGATAATAAAAATTGCGTTGGCAGAACCAAATTGTGCAGCGGTAAGTGTTGTGCCAAATAGCGTCAGGTCGGTTGCGCGGTCGGCAAAGAGGGTCATCGACCCACCAGACTGCTCGAACATGGACCAGAATACGGTACTTGCAACGATGAGGAAAAACAGTGCCCCCATCTTACCGCGCTCTTCTGAATTACACTGGGTGACAAGCAACCACGCGAACCACGCCATAAACAGCGCCGTGACGATCGGTAACATAAAACCAACCCCACCCGGCGTTTGTAGCATGATCCAGACAACAAAGACGGCCGCAAGACTTAGGACATAAATGGTGTGCTGAACGCTCAACAGTCCAAGCGAAGCGCTTGCAGGTGCGTTTAAAAGCGTCGGATTCGCGGGGTCGCCTTGACCCTGAAGCCAGTCTTGGCCGAGGGAGAAAATGACAAGACCAATGAGCATGCCGATGCCCGCCGCACCAAAGCCATAAGACCAGCCGTAAGCACTGGCAAGCCATCCACACAGCAGCGCCGCGCTGGCTGCGCCCACGTTGATGCCCATGTAAAAAATGGTAAACCCGCCATCGCGTCGAGGGTCGTCGTCCTTATAGAGTCGTCCTACGACCGTTGAAATGTTCGGTTTTAGAAGGCCCACACCGACGACAATGAGCGCAAGCGCAAAATAGAATACCTTGATCGCCTCTTGGTCACGAACGATGTCCCCGCCCACGGTTTCACTGGCCGGTATGCCCTCGAAGGCCATGGCGCAGTGTCCCAAAACCAGCAAAATACCGCCCAGTTTGACGGCGTGCGTTTGTCCTAGGTAGCGATCTGAAACAATACCCCCCAAGAGCGGTGTCGCGTAAACTAAGGCGGTGTAGACGCCCAAAATCCGCAACGCTTCACCGTCGGTGAACAGGTGATGCTGCACCAGAAAAAGAACGAGCAGGTATTTCATCCCGTAAAAGGAGAAGCGCTCCCACATTTCAGTGGCAAAGCATACGAATAAGCCACGCGGGTGGCCGAACCACTCGGGGCCGGTGGGCATTACCTGTGTATTCATAATGGTCCTGTTGTTGTTAGAGAAGCGTTTTAAATCATCAGGCTGCGACTGACTGGTTGGCACCGATCAACGCTGCGCGCATGGGGTCAGGATCGCGGATTCGTTTGATTTGTGCAAACAAGGCGGCGGCTTGTGGGTAGGCGTACTGTAGGTAGACCAACCACTGTTTCACCGGATTGATTGCAAACTTTCGTTCGTACAGTGCACCGTTTGCATCGAAAAAATGCACCAGCAGTTCGGTAATTTCTTCCCACGTCATCGGATCGACCCGCTGTCCTTGGTCATGGGCAAGGATTGCACGAGCCAAATCCGGGCGACACACCGCCCCCCGCGCCAACATAAACGCGTTACAGCCACTGACTTTACGGCATTGGAGGAGGTCGCTGGGCGTCCAGATCTCACCATTTGCGATGACAGGAATACCCCTGCTGTTGTGAATAGATCTGAGCGTGGACCAGTGCGCGGGCGGGCGGTAAGCCTGAACTTTCGTGCGGGCATGAACTGTGAGCTCGGTGATGCCGCTGGCAAAAGCATTGTGGGTAATGTCCTCAAACTGACCATCGTCGTCGAAGCCGAGGCGAACTTTCGCCGTGACTGGGATGTCCGGCGGCGTTGCATCTCGCACCGCTTTGCAGACATCATAAATAACCGCTGGCGTGCGGAGGAGTGTCGCGCCGCCTCGTGACTTATTGACTGTTTTTGCTGGACATCCGAAGTTGAGATCGATGCCAGGGGCTCCCAGTTGAGCGGCCACCCGTGCATTGGCGGCCATCAATTCTGGATCTGACCCGAGGAGTTGCACGTACACTGGAGTACCCGCCTGAGTTCTGCCCTCATTTCTCAGTTCAGGGCAGAGGCGGTAGTAGACTTTAGGTGGGAGGACAGTGCTCGACACACGAACAAATTCGGTTACGCAGCGCTCATAGCCGCCAACACGCGTGAGTATGTCGCGCATGACCGATTCCATTACGCCTTCCATTGGGGCGAGCAGAATTCTCGGTGGGCTGTGACTGGTGTTGTTCATAAAATCTTAAAAAATGAGCAAATTCGTAGCGTAAATCTTACAGATGACGCCATCGTTCTACGTTTGTAAACTGTGTTGGTCGTAATAGTAGCTGTTTGTTATAGGGCGAGTCACAATGAATCCAAATTATCTGGATTTCGAGCAGCCAATCGCTGAGCTCGAGATGAAAATCGAAGAATTAAAATCGGTAGTAGACGATTCCGAAATTAATATCAGCGATGAGATCGATCGCCTGAAGGCGAAGAGCCACAAACTCACGCAATCAATTTACAACGGCCTCAGTCCATGGGACATCGTGCGTGTGGCCCGGCATCCTTTGCGTCCCTACACGATGGACTATATTCCACTAATCTTTGACGAATTTGACGAGCTTCACGGCGATCGACATTTTGGTGACGACAAAGCTATTGTTGGCGGGGTGGCGCGACTTGATGGCAAACCGGTGATGGTCATTGGACAAGAGAAGGGTAGAGCGGTCAAAGACAAGGTCTATCGTAACTTCGGTATGCCAAAACCGGAGGGGTACCGAAAAGCGCTGCGCCTGATGGAGATGGCCGAGCGATTTAATATGCCCGTGGTGACACTGATCGACACACCCGGCGCCTACCCGGGCATTGACTCTGAAGAGCGCGGCATTTCCGAAGCGATTGCCCAAAACTTGGCAGTGATGTCACGACTGAGAACACCGATCGTTTGCGTCGTCATTGGCGAAGGATCGTCGGGTGGTGCGTTAGGTATCGGTGTGGGCGATCATTTGGCCATGTTGCAGTATTCAACCTACTTCGTGATCTCTCCGGAAGGTTGCGCCAATATTATTTGGAAGAGCAGCGAATTTGCGCCGCAGGCAGCTGAGGCCATGGGCGTTACCTCCTCGACGCTACAAGAGCTGGGGATTGTGGATAACACGATTATGGAGCCTCTTGGAGGTGCGCATCGAAACGTCGACGAAATGGCTGAGCGAATTCGCACTCATGTGTCGGCGCAGCTGGACAGGCTGTGCGCCATCGATACACAAGCTCTCGTAGAATCACGCTACCAGCGATTAATGGCCTACGGCGCAGCTTGACTCCGCGATGACGTTACTGGCTGCACTGAAGGGGCACGTAGCGACGTTTCAAACTGCTGACCGGCTTTGCGTGGGTTTCTCGGGTGGAACAGATAGCCATGCCTTACTCCACGCGCTGGTAACACTCTCTCGGTCAGCGCGCTTGCCCGCTATCGAGGCCATCCACGTCAATCATAGGCTTCACATCCAAGCCGATTATTGGGCTGAGCATTGTTTGCAGGTTGCGGCTGAACTTCAGGTGGGTTTCACACTGGAAACGGTGCAGGTGGATACTCAAGCCTCACCTGAATCGCAGGCGCGAGTCGCTCGATATTGTGCTTTTGAGAAGCACCTTAGAGAGGGCGATTTACTGCTTCTTGCTCACCACCGCGACGACCAAGTTGAAACAATTCTTTTTCGTTTGATTCGTGGTGCCGGTCCCCGAGGTCTTGCCGGCATGCCCGAGACGCGGGCAGTGGGTGCCGCTACGCTCTTACGCCCGCTACTGGGTGTCACTCGACAAGACATTGAGCGTTATGCGGTAGAGCACGAACTTGAGGTCATTGACGACACGAGTAACGCCAATACCCACATTGACCGTAATTTTTTACGTCATGAGGTTTTACCCCTGATTGAATCCCGTTGGCCCGGATACCGCGCAGGTTTTACACGCTCCTCAGCAGTGCTCTCTCAGATGAGTCAGACCCCTTCATTGTTGCACTCCAGACAAGTCTCATCCGTGGGCGATCCCGCT
>JABIZW010000055.1 GCA_018666295.1 Halieaceae bacterium | reverse complement strand
GCTTGCAACGGCGCCGTAAAAAAGGGATTCAGTCGGGGCTCTTGCCAGCACACAAAGGCGAGTTGGCCGCCCGGTTTCAAAGCGGCTCTGAGTGACGCAAAAGCCCTCGTTGGATCAGCGAAAAACATGACACCAAACCGGGAGTAAATCGCGTCAAATTGTCCATCAGGGAACAGCGATTCACTGGCATCGCCCAGTAAAAACTCCACGTCGGCACCTGGAGAATCGTTGTTGGCGTCTTTGAGATCGCCGGCAAGCGCAAGCATGGGTTCCGAAATGTCGATACCGGTCACCAAGCTGCTTGTGTCGAGTCGAGCGGCCAAATCTAACGTTTGATTGCCGCATCCACAGCCTACGTCGAGTATGCGCATGCCCGGGATCAGTCTGAGGCTATCCATGCACGCATGGCCTGGTTCCCCAAGCAGCGTCTCTAATAGCGAATTATGTCGCACCCAGCTGGCACCTGCGCGTCCGTTCCACATGGCTTTTTGTAGCTCGTTATTCATAGCAATAACTCGTCAATTTCCGAAAATGTAGGCGCTCGCGTCACTCAATCGTTCAAGATCCTCCGGCGTATCAATGTCCCACGCAGCAGCGTCTAGCCACATTTTCCTAACCGTGGCGTCAGGATTTAACAGTAGCTGCTTAGCGCCCACTGCCTCCGACAGTGTTAAGAGTGAGGGGAAGAGCGTTGCTGAGAAAACAGCGGGCGGTCCAAGGGTGTTTTTGAAGCTCGCGCAGGCGTTATCCTCACCGGCTAATTCCACGAGCGCCTTGAGTTGGTCAGCGGTCACTAAGATCTGATCGGAGAGTAATACCAGTAACTGGTCACAGCTGTCGGCAATACGCTCTGTTGCCAGAGCAATGGAGCTGCTCATGCCTTGCTGCCATCTATCGTTTTTTATAAGCGTTACGGAACTGATTGTTCCGTTTCGTTGGGCCTCGCTAATCGCACCGTGCCACCTCCCGGTAACAACGAAGAGTTCGTGGGCGTTGAGTTGTTCCGCTTCATCGATGACGTGTTGGAGGAGGGGTTTCTGTTGGAATTCTGCGAGTTGCTTGCAACGTCCAAAGCGGCTCGCCGCTCCAGCGGCCAGTATGACTATACCGAGCTTTAGCTTAGTCATTGTGACTAGACTGAGGCCCAAATATAGCCGAGTGACACTGTGCAATAACGGCCAGAGCGATACTTTCTGGCAGTTCCCCGCCAATATCAAAACCCGCTGGGCCGTTAATGAAAGAGGCAAATGCGGTGTCGACCAGACCAGCTTCACACAGCACGTCTTGCCGGCGGTGTGGAGGACCTAAGAGCCCCACGTAATCCAGCTGCCGACCATGGATCGCCTGCAGGCTTTGCGCATCCATAGGAACACTGTGCGTCATAATCATTGCCGCATTCACCGATTGCTCCGAGACCCAAGGACCAAGCTCATCGGTGTGGCAGCGCAATCTGGCGTCTGCCATGTGGAAAAATTCGTCTCTGGCGTTGGCAGGTCGTGGATCCCAGACAGATACCTCCCATCCGAGTTGTTTGGCAAACATAACAACCGGTTGTGCGTCGATACCGCCGCCTGCGACGAGTAAGTGGGGTGTTGGTGTTACCGAAGAGACCAGCCAGGTTTCGTCTTCAACCTGTTCAAGGCGGCTGCGCGCTCGGTGACGAACGAGTGCTGAGTCGAGTATGAATTCGGCGGATCGACTCGACTGTCCTGCTTTGGGTATGTGCTGTTTGAAAAGGCCGCTTTGACGTTTGGTGAGGGCGTCATGAATGTCAGAAAGCCCCTGATAATTATTTTCACGACTCACGGGTTCGAGCAACACGTAGACTACGCCACCGCAACCGATACCCAGTCGGAAGGCGAGATCATCTTCGTCATCGCCGTCGTACCGAATGCTAATCGGGACCCCTGTAGCCATGACTTTACGTGCATTGAGTCGAATATCGGCTTCTAGACAGCCGCCACTCAACAGTCCCAGCTGTTGGCCCCCAGAGCCGATTAGGCTCATTGCACCCGGCTTGCGATAGCTCGATCCCTCGGTTTTATAAACGGTTCCCAAGACCCACTCATGTGAATCTCGATTGACGCGCCATTGCGTCAGCATATTCGCCAGCTGCATTGACACGATTAATAAACCCCTAGCCCTAGCCTCGTCGCCTGGCGGACCTGTGCTCGATTGGGACGTCGCAGGTTTCGGCAATTAGTCAACGGATCGAATTCCCTGAAGAATGTGATAAGCATTTTGTTTAAAGCGTCGCTCCATATTGAACAGGCCTATGAAATGAGCAACATCATCGGGGATAGCTTCACGCTCTAGTAATCCTGGCGCGTGTCCGTCGAAGCATCCCGTCAATAGTGCTGAAAAGGCGCTAAACGCCTCCATCGTTTGAGGGTGAGACAGGGCCAGGTGCTCTGCTATCGCAGCGATTAAGGTATCAAATCGCTCGAGCATGACCCGCTTTGACGCGATCAACGCGTCGATTGAGATATTGTGCTCGATCACCGTGCTGAGCCTGGCGTGCAAGGCTAAAAAGACTGGATCGGTAATGCTTGCCTTATAAATTGCGTCGACGAAATCGCGATCTTTAAACCCCGGAGTCACCTGACTGACTAACGTGGCACAGAAGCGATCAAATTCGCAGTTATAGAGTGACAGTAGAACCTCTTCCTTGGTCCCGAAGTAAAGGTAGAGGGTGCCCTTCGCCAGCCCCGCGCGTTGGGCCAAAACGGCCATTGAAAAGCCCTCGTACCCCGTCTCTATGAAATGGGCTTTTGCCGTCAACAAAATGGCGTCTTTTCGATCACTCTTTTGTGCCGGCGTCCGGGCGCGTTTAATACTGCTAACGGTTGTCTTCATGCACCTATAGTACCCTTTGTTGACAAATGACGGATAGTCACTAGAGTAAGTGACCCTCGGTCAATAATGGATGAGCGGCGTGGGTAGCGTCAGGGTTTATCGTCCAGTGGCTTCAGGTATCTTCGTACCAAACAACTCGGCTCAAATGGCTGAGAATAATGAGCAGGGAAAGCTTCCATGACAACGTTTACACTGAACGGTGAGATACGGTCTGTCGACACAGATCCCGAAACACCAGCACTCTGGGTCATTCGTGAGCAACTTGATCTCACAGGGACTAAGTTTGGTTGTGGCATGGCTCAGTGTGGCGCCTGCACCATCCATGTCGATGGACGCGCGCAGCGCTCATGCATAACGCCGATAGCCTCATTAGAGGGCACAATTGTCACCACGATTGAAGGGCTTAAGAGTGCTGACGGTTCGCTCCATGCTTTGCAGCAAGCCTGGATTGATCAGCAGGTGCCTCAGTGCGGCTACTGTCAGTCTGGACAACTGATGTCGGCCGCCGCTCTCTTAGCGGTCAATCCAAATCCAAGTGACGCTGATATTGACTCAGCCATGCGTGGCAATATTTGCCGTTGCGGTATGTACGGGCGTATCCGATCAGCGATTAAGCAAGTCGCCGGCGCCTCTTTTTACGACGCTATGGAGGGTTCTCAAAATGGGTAAATGGACACGAAGAGCCGTACTCTCAGCAGGTGTCGTTGGTGGAACCGGGTTGATGGTGGGTGTCTCCGTGCGACCCGGAAATCCAACCGAGACCGCCGGTCACTTAGTTGCGGGAGAGGGAGAGAGCCTGCTTCACATCTTTTTAAAGATCGACAGCGATAATCGTGCAACGGCTATTTTACCGCATTCAGAAATGGGGCAGGGCGCCCAAACAGCGCTCACCCAAATGCTTGCAGAGGAACTCGATGCCGACTGGAACCTTATTCAATTTGTAGAAGCCCCTGCGGAGGCCGCATTTGCCAATTACGCCTTTGGTCGAGGATACCTGTTCAAAGGTGTTGAGTTTCCCGACGCGATTGTCCCAACGGTAGATGGACTCGTTATGAAACTCGCTGACTCTATGGGGATGCAAGTCACGGGCGGCAGCATGAGTATTCGCGCGACAGGGCAGTATTGTGTTCGAGCGGCGGGTGCATCCGTTCGCGAGATGCTGGTTAAAACAGCAGCAAAGGGTTGGGGTGTCCCGGCACGCGAGATTCGTACTGAGAAGAGCAAGCTCTACCACGACAAGAGCGGACGTTCGGCCGCTTACGCTGAATTTGCGGCCGCTGCTGCGCAAATCACACCCTCGTCGACACCAAGGCTCAAGAAGACCAGCGAGTTCAGTGTGATGGGTCAGAGCAAGCAGCGTCTCGATATTCCGTCAAAGGTTGACGGCACAGCCATATTTGCCATGGACGTTAAGCGACCGGGTATGTTGTACGCGGCGGTCAGGCGCTCTCCTGTTTTTGGTGGATCGCTTCGACGCATCGATGATCGTGAGGCACGCGCGATGAACGGCGTCATCGACGTTGTGACTCTGCCCGGCTCATTCGCAGAAGGTCTTGTCGGGGCTTACTCTGCAAGTGATTCAGTTGCGGTGGTCGCTGACAGTTACTGGAAAGCAGAAAAGGCGTTAAACGCCCTCGAGATTGAATGGAACAATCAGGGTAATGATACGGTCAGTAGTTCGTCTATATTTGAGCAGTTTGATCGTGATATTGCCGCCGCAACCGATCGACAAACTGACGTGGCGCTTGGTAACGCCAATGCCGCATTTGAAGATGCGAGGATGGTACTCACCGCCGATTACCGTGTGCCGTATCTCGCGCATTCTTGTATGGAGCCACCCAATGCGACAGCAGAAGTGTCTTTGGATCGCGCCGAAATATGGATCGGATGCCAAAATCCCCTAGGGTTTAGACAGCATATTGCCGCTCAGCTGGGCATGGATGTTGAAAGTGTGACCTTGCACAATCACTTTATGGGTGGCGGATTTGGGCGAAAGAGCAATGCAGATTATGGCGTTCAAGCCGCATTGATCGCCCAGGCTGTAGGCAGGCCTGTACAGCTCGTTTACTCACGTCAAGAAGACATTCGACAAGACTTTTACCGTCCCGCGGTCCAAAGTCGCTTTAAAGCAGGCTTGGACAACAGTGGAAAGCTCGTCGCGTGGCACAACACGTACGTCGACAAGCGTGATCCAGTAGAGGCGCCGTTGATTCCTTATGCAGTAACAACGCAAGACATTGGTCATGTGGCGAGTCCCACGCACGTGCCGTTCGGCGCATGGCGAAGTGTTGATCACTCTCAGCATGGCTTTTTTACTGAGTCATTTGTTGATGAAGTCGCCCATGCTGCTGGTAAGGACCCTTATGAATATCGCGCTGAGATGTTGAAAGACAATCCGCGCTTGCTGGCGGTCCTCAAACGGGTCGCTGCAGAGGCTAACTGGGGAAGTCCGCTCGATCCCGGTCGTGGCCGCGGTATTTCATTGCAAGAGTCGTTTGGCTCCGTTGTCGGGCAGGTCATTGAAGTGACGGTGTCGGGTGGTAAAACATGGGTTGATCGCGTTGTTGCGGTAATCGATGCCGGTTTTGCGGTAACGCCTGATGGCGTAAAGGCACAAGTCGAGTCTGGCATTATCTACGGCCTCACTGCTGCAATGTACGGTGATATTACAATCCAAAATGGCGCAGTAGCGCAAAGTAGTTTTGCTGACTACGACGCGATTCGCATGCATGACGCACCCGTTATCGAAACGCACATTATCAACAGCGGTGCTGACATCGGTGGGGCGGGTGAACCAGGCACTCCGGGCGTTGCGCCCGCGCTTGCCAACGCGATTTTTGACGCTACTGGCAAGCGTATTCGAACGCTTCCAGTGATGAACGCAGATCTTCGTACGGACTCCGAGTCGAGTCCCTCTGTTGCCGCCTTAACGCGCTAGGGTCCTGGGAAAAGCCCTACCTCAGTGAGGCGCCACGTCGCACTCACTGCATTTTAGCTGACTAGCGCGACTGCTCGAACGCCTTGCGGGTGGCAATGTTTCGGGCCATTTCGCGGTTGTGTTGTGAGCGCTTTTTGTCGGCTTCGTCGGCATAGGCACGCAGCTTATCAATGCTCCAGGACTCCATTTTTTTTTCGAGCACCTTTCTACGTTTGCCGATATTCCGACTCCAGATGATCAGTACAATGACCAAAATGACCCCCCAAAAGGACTCAAGCATCACCGGGCTCCAAACCGTTCTGATTCCAGATTGTTGTAGGTCTCGCGCGCCGCACTCTCTTTAGACAACCGTAAAGCCTTCCTTGCTGATGGGGAGAGACCGTATACGCTGACCACAGGCGTTAAAGACCGCATTGCAGACCGCAGGTGCCAGCGGCGGTAATGCCGGTTCCCCAGCGCCCGTGGGCGAGTAACCTGAGTTCAGGACGTCGACATGCACCCTGGGGCTTTGAGGCATCCGCAGTAACGGGTACTTGTCGAAGTTACTTTCCACAACTGCGCCGTTGACCACGGAAATACTCTGCGCCGCCAGAGTGCTCAGTCCATCGATAACAGAACCTTGCAGTTGATTTTCCAAGCCTGATTGATTGATCACCTGCCCTACGTCTGCTGCCACCCAGACGTCGTGAACGGTAATGCTTTTGCCTTCAACGCTGACCTCGGCGACCTCCGCAATGTGGCCTGCATGACTCAAAAAGAAGGCCAGTCCCAGCCCTCGACCTTCTTTGAGTTCTCGACCCCAACCCGCCGCACGCGTTGCGGCTTTTATCACGGCGTGAGCGCGTGTTGTGTTGAGACTGGCGGGATCATCTTCTTGAATATGTCCTTGGTGACCAATGGCATTCAGTAAAAATGCCTCATGGTCTTGCCCGGTCGCATGAGCAAGTTCGGCAATAAAGCTTTGCTCTGCAAAGGCATAGACGTTGGAAATAGGTGCTCGCCACGCGCCTGTGGGCGTTTGCGAGGGTACAAAGCTCTGTTCAATTAAGACGTTCTTGATGACTTTTCCAGGGAAGTCGAAGGGGCGGTAACTGGCACCATAATTCGCTTTTTTACCATCGGCTGATGCGGCGGCAAGTAAGTTTTTCCAGCCCGTCAACTGCCCGTCCTGAGCCACTGCGCCTTGCAGTCGGTAATACGTGGGCGCTCTGAAGTAGTCAAACGCCATGTCATCTTCGCGTTTCCACTGCAGCTTTACCGGCGCACCGACCTTGCGGGAAATTAGAGCGGCTTCAAACACGTATTCATTAGACAACCGCCGCCCAAAACCGCCGCCCCCTCTTACCTGATGGACCGTAATTTCTTTGGGGCTGACGCTAAGGAGCTTCGCAAGGTTCGCGGTAATAAAGACGGGTGTTTGGCTACTTGTCCAAACCTCAACCTTGCCGGTTGCCGCCGAAACTAAAACCCCTTGTGGTTCAAGCTGCGCGTGGGACACGAAATCTGTTGTGTAGGTGGCGTCAGCCGTAATCGCCGCGTTGGCGAAGGCGTCGTCGACATTGCCAACACGTTCAATCTCCTCGTCGACTTTGCCCTCGGCCAGTGCTTTAAGCGCCTGTGCTTCAATGTCTCGCGTATTGTCTTTAGAGGCGGCGGAAAGGTCCCAATCAACGTCGAGTGACGCGCGCGCTTTGAAGGTCGACCACGTGTCTTTCGCAACAATAGCGACACCCGACTGGGTCGTGTAAGACTCTCGGATATCAAAGTTGTAGGGTCCGGGTGTGCCTTCGATAAGAAACGCGTCGATAATTCCAGGTAGCGCTTTGATCTCGTCAAGATTAGCCGACTTTGCGACCCCACCAATGGCTGGACATTTCACGAAGCTGGCGTAAACCATGCCCGGCGTCTTGGCGTCGATTCCAAAGATGGGTTGACCTGTCGCAATGTGCTCAGCAGAGGCATTCACAACGCGATTACCCAGTAACTGATATTGGTCTGGTGTTTTAAGTACGACCGAGCCTTCGGCCGGGACTGCGAGTAAGGATGCCCGACTCACCAAGTTCTTGTAGTGTGTCGCCCGTCCTGTGGGCGCGTGCAGGACCATGGATGAGCGAGTACTTAGTGCGTCTTGAGAGACCCCCCATTCCTGCGCCGCCGCCTGGACTAGCATCGTACGCGCAGTGGCACCCACTTTTCGGAGTTCATCCCACCGCATGGGCGTTGACAGCGAGCCTCCGGCAAACTGCATGCCGTAATGTTGCGCGATGGGCGCCGCTTCGCAAACGACCTCATCCCAGTTGGCGTCGAGTTCTTCAGCCACGATCATGGGTAGCGACGTATTCACGCCTTGCCCCACTTCGGGGTTTGGGGCATAGATGGTGATACTGCCATCGGCATTAATCTGCACATAGGCGTTCAGTGTTCCCGATGCTTCTGCGGCGGCAAGAGACATTACGGATACACCGCCGGTCGATGTGAGGGCCAGGCCCAGCGATACTTTTAAGAAGTCGCGCCGGTCCGGGTTGTTGAGTGTTTTATTGTCGTGACTCATACCGGTGTCTCCTCTGTACTCGTCGCATCATAGAAGAGGGCGCTGGCCACCATCGACGCACTGGCCGTTTTAATGGCTGACTTAATTCGCACATAGGTCCCACAGCGACAGATATTACCTCTCATGGCGCTGTCAATTTCGTCATCAGTTGGACTTGGATTCTTCTCAAGCAGTGCAGCCGCGGACATGATCTGACCGGCTTGGCAGTAGCCGCACTGTGCCACATCATGCTCAATCCAGGCTCGCTGAACGGGATGAAGGGCGTTTGTTGCAAGTCCTTCGATTGTCGTGACGGTCTGTCCGTCCAACGCGGCGACCGGCAGCAGACATGACCGTGTCGCGATACCGTCGATCCACACCGTGCAGGCACCACATTGGCCAACGCCACACCCGTACTTAACGCCCTGTATCCCGGCGTGGTCACGCAGTGCCCACAGGAGTGGCATAGTGGGATCTAAGCCGTCTAATGAATGGTCGTTACCATTGATTTTAATGTTTGCCACGAGCAGGGGCCTCTATTGAATTTACCCATTAATGGTCGCACAAATAGTGCAAAAATGAAGAAGAAATAACCGCGGTATTGCGCACGCCATTCATGCCTATTACCCACGAAAGCGTAAAGGCGAGCTCGGTCGTCGTTCGGGTTTACAGGTCTGTCGCGGCGCCTAGCTCTCGCTCGAGTTTGAGGCGCGCATCAGCTCTAGGCTTTGAGAATCGAGCGAGTACGAGATAGATCACCGGTGTCAAAAATAGCGTAAAGATGGCCGTAAGCCCCAAACCACCAAACACGACCCAACCCACGGCCTCCCTGGCCTCGGAACCTGGACCCGATGAGAGAATTAAGGGGAGGGCGCCAAGGACCGTCGAAATCAGTGTCATTGCAATGGGTCGTAAGCGAATATTGGCGGCATCTTCAATCGCATCCCGAACCGAAGCGCCGGCGTCGCGCCGCTGATCGGCAAACTCAACCAGTAAGATGCCGTTTTTTGCAATGAGCCCGATGAGCATTACCAATCCGACTTGCGAGTAAACGTTTAAAGAATTGCCGGTAATAAATAGGGCAAAAATTGCGGCGGCTAATCCGAAGGGTACGATGGTCATGATGACAAGCGACGAGGTCAGGCTCTCAAACTGTGCAACGAGAACGAGGAACACAATGAGTAAGGCTAGACCGTAGGCGTAGAAGGAGTCGCGTTGTGACTCACCAAGGCGTGCGGCTTCACCTTCTGGCACGACAGTGATTGAAGACGGCACGACCTCGTTTGCTAATGCCGTCAAGTCGTCGACGGCGGTTTGTAAGTCGACGCCCTCCACGGTTTGCATATCGATGCTAATAGAGCGCCGCTGGTATAACCGGCGAAGTTCATCGGGGACGCCTTCTTCGACCACGGTAACCAGCGACGCGAGTGGAATGAGTTGTCCCTCCTGTGATCGAACGAACAGGTTGACCAGGTCGTTGGGACCTTGAATTCGATTCTGACCGGCTTTGAGGACCACTGGTATAGACTGATCGCGACCGTTCAGATCAATGACTCGAACGCCGTCGACCATGACGCGTAAGGTTTGAGCGAGCTCATTAATGGAGACGTTGAGGTCGGCCAATCGCTCTCTGTCGATACGAATAGCGATCTGAGCTTGCGTTGGCGTGTAGTCGATTCGTGGGCTTTGGACGCTGGTGAGTCGTTCACGAATGGCGTCGGCATAAACTCTGGCTGCGGCGTAAATTTCCTCATAGTCGTTGCCCAGAAGAACGAACTGAATACCACCCCGCCAGGAGCCCCGAATATTCAAGCTGTTGCTGCCGTAAATTCGAGCCGTGACGCCGGGGAGTTGGTTCAGTTCGGGCTGAATCTCAGCGGCCAGCTCCTGCTGGGAGATCTCACGTTCGTTCCATGGCTTGAGCGTACCCACGACATAAATAATGTTTGGATCCCATCGCCCGGCGACAGTGTAAAGCTGATCAATGACACCAGATTCAAGATAGGGCTGAAAAATAGCCTCAATCTGGTCCGACTGACGTTCCGTGTAGGGCAGTCCGACGCCGGCAGGTCCACGCGCAAACATATTGAGCTTACCCCGGTCCTCGGTAGGTAAGAGTTCACTGTCCAGAGACGTGTAAACACTCGCTGCGCCCACCGCTAGGCCAACAGATACGACGATCGATAAAAAGGGAAAGTTCAAAACGGTATGGAGCGCTGCACTGTAGAGCCGCTGAATAAGATTGGGTTGCGTTGCTTCAAGACCAATATTTTCAGGTTTCCCCAAGCGCGCCATCAAGGCAGGAACGAGGGACAGTGCAACAAATGACGAAATTGCGACGGCGACCGTCAGCACAAGACCGAATTCTCTAAACAGTCTGCCCGAGGTGCCGGGTAGAAATGCAATGGGAACAAAAACAGCGACCAACACCATGGTTGTCGCAATGACAGCAAAAAAAACAGACTGAGTGCCTAACACGGCAGCCGCGCTGGCCCCTTCGCCTTTTTGCTGACGACGTTGAACGCTCTCAAGTACCACTATGGCGTCGTCGACAATCAGTCCGGTCGCAAGGACGAGGGCCAGAAGGGTCAAAATATTGATCGAAAATCCCAGAGCCCAACTTGCGGCGAGGGTGCCGAGCAGTGAAATCGGTATCGCAATCGCTGGGACAATGGTGAATCGCCAGCTGCCGGAGAACAGACGTATGGTCAAAATGACAATGATGACAGCAAAGCCAAGGGTTCTTACGACCTCGGATACTGCGCCGTTAATGAAGACCGCTTCGTCAGAGATGACTTGCAACTTTATGTCGTCGCGTTGTGTATTAAATTGTGCAATCGCTTTGCGGGCGCCTTCCGAGATTTGAATAGTGTTAGAGCCTGCTTGTCGGACTACACCGACTCCCAGAACTTTCTGTCCGTTGAGACGTACCACTGAGGTTGCGTCGTCGGGTGTGTAGGCCACGCGAGCGACATCCCGAAGTCGAATCTTGTCGGTGATCAGTAGATTGCCAATGTCCTCTTCGGAGTCGACTGCGGCGTCCGCACGCACCAACAACGTTTGATCACTCGTTTTAAAGCTGCCCGCAGGGACATCCAGTGGCGCCTGCGATAAGACTGTTCTTATGTCCGTGACCGTCAGTCCATAAGTGCTCATCCGCCCCGGGTCAAGCTCTACTCTTAGTATTTGGCGTCGTGACCCAAAGAGGGGTACGTCAGCCACGCCTGGAAGTGAAATAAATGCGGGGACGACGTCTCGCTCAACGATTGTCGCGAGATCCTGCTCCGATACACCGTCTGCAAGTACGGCGATTCGCATAATTTCTTCGGCATCTTCATCTGATTTAAAGACGGCGAGTTGCTCAACGTTTTCCGGCAGTTGTCGTTGCACCCGACTGACGGCTTCACGCACATCGGCCGCCGCGCGGTCCACGTCAGCGTTCGGATTAAACACGGCTCGAATTCGCGAGCTTCCCTCTTCGCTGTTGGAGTTGACCTCTTTAACACCGCTGACTCTGGCTACGGCGCCCTCTAGGATCCGCGTTACTTCCGAGTCCATTGTCTCAGGTGAGGCGCCTGGGAAGTTGGCTCTGACATTGACAACCGGCTGATCAACATCGGGCAACTCTCGAACCTCGATGGCAAATATCGCAACAAAGCCCGCAATAGCGATCAGCAGGTTCATCACAGCCACGAGCCAAGGGCGTTTGACCCCTAAAGCGGGCAGCCCGGCGCCGGCGAGGTTATTAAGCGCTGCTTTCATTGTACGTTGTCAGAAGAGTTAACCCCGGTCTGCATTATCGATGTCTGGAGTCTTAGCGGTTTCTTGCGTCACGTTGATGTCTTTGACCTTCATGCCGGGGCGAACACTCTGTATGCCCTCAATAATGACGCGGTCGCCCTCGGCGATCTCACCTCGAATCAGCATCCGGCCGTTGCCCCGTCGAATCATTTCAACTTGCGCGCGCTGCGCGCGATTGTCGAGTGTCGACCAAACATAAGGACCGTCCGCACCCCACTGAACGGAGAGTTCAGGAACACTGAGATAGTCTCCCTTCTCGATTGACGCGTCAATTTCAAAGGCCATACCTGGGCGCAACGTGTCCGCGATGTTGTCAATCGCAGCTCTTGCTCTGAACGCCCGTGTGGAGGCGTCGACACGTGAGTCGACCGCGACGACGGTACCCTCCGTAGAGTCATCGGGTGACTCCCATTGCCGCGCTTGGACTTTGAGGTTCGTTACAACTCTGCCAATAAAACTCTCGGGGACCGTGAAGTCGACGAGCAAGACTCTTCGGTCATCCAGCGTGGTGACTACCGTGGTGGTGTTTACTCTGTCGCCGATTTCCACATCGGTAATGCCGATACGCCCAGAGAAAGGGGCCTTGACCGAGCGCCGAGAGAGTTCAACCTTCGCCTGCGACAGCCTTATCTCAGACAAGTCAACGTTGCTTTGTGCGGTATCAATCGTGCTTTGTGAGATGTTGGCTTCCGTCGCGTTCAGCGAGTTGTAGCGATCCAACACGCGCTTTGACTCTGAGAGTTCAATCTGTGCCTGCCTTACGGCAAGGGCTTCATCGCGGTCATCGAGTGCAAGTAGCACCTCCCCCTGCGCTACGAAGGCATCGGGCGCTAACTTAGCAAATGTCACAACGCCTGCGCTTTCGGGGAAAAGCGTCACACTTTGCTGAGCGCGCGCGGTGCCCACGGACTTAATGGCGTCTATCAGTGGCGCGCGTTCCACGGGTGCTGTGACGACGGGCAGCTCACGCGCGCCCCAAGAACCTCGGCCCCCACGTTCAGTATCTTCCGCCGTTTCCGAGCAAGCGGTGAGTAGTGCCCCCAAGATGATGAGGCTGGTGATAGCAGTGGGCGATGGATAACCAGATAATTTCATGTCACTAGTGTAGCCTGTAAGTGTTTGGTGATCCCTGATTTTTTATCCGTCGTTGTATGACGATATCGACAAAGCTCAGACGGCGGCTTAGAGCAAGACCTCAATGAGACGAGGACCAGGCTCTGACATGGCGTTTGCCATTGCCGTATCCAGTTCGGCTACAGTCTCCACTCGCTGAGCTGCCATCCCCATTCCGCGGGCAATATCGGTCCACTGAATCGCTGGGTTGGTGAGGTCAAGTAAGGACAGGGCAGTGGGGCCCGGACTTTCCACTCCCACTCGCGCGAGCTCGATGTTCAAGATGGCGTAGGAGCCGTTGTTAAGGATGAGAACCGTCACGTCGAGGTTCTCTCTGACCATTGTCCAAAGAGATTGAACAGTGTACATGGCAGAGCCATCAGCTTCGAGTGCCAGTACTTTTCGGTTGGGGCAGGCGACAGCGGCCCCAAGAGCAAGGGGTAACCCTTGTCCGATAGCGCCGCCGGTCAGGGTCAACCAGTCATGCGGCGCCGCATTATTGGTCAAAAGGAAGGCCCCCAATCCATTGGTGGCGCCTT
Organism: Halieaceae bacterium; assembly: GCA_018666295.1. GTDB lineage: Bacteria > Pseudomonadota > Gammaproteobacteria > Pseudomonadales > Halieaceae > Luminiphilus. The sequence goes on along the minus strand of JABIZW010000055.1, from coordinate 418 downwards.
CATCCGAGACAATGGCGCCCTCAGGCAGTCGATTAGCAATGACCTTACCAAGTTCGACAGCGTTGATAGGCCCTTGCGCGAGTTCATGCTCCACGCGCTGAGCAACGCGGCTCACCTGCGGCGAGGCTCCCAGGGCATCAGCTAAGCGCTTGAGTGCGTCGATCGTGTCGACGCCCGGATCGCCTAACCTGACTAAATTGGCAGTATCAGGGGAGAGCCAGCCGGGCTTTTCGGGGTAGGCGAAAAAGGACACAGGGGGCTTTGTACCCACAAAAACCAGTGTGTCGAGATTTTGCAGGTGTTCCGCGGCCATTTCACCGAAATACGGCAACCGCTCGGTCTCAACCCGTCCGGCGCCGCGTGACTGACGCGTAAAAAACGTTTCTGAAATGAGTCGTGCACCTGTCGCTTCTGCAAT
>JABIZW010000098.1 GCA_018666295.1 Halieaceae bacterium | reverse complement strand
TCGCCCGAGGTGGTGGTCGATTCGACGTAATCGACGCCCGGTATTGCGTTTGCCACTCGTTCAATCGGTTCGGTCACAAACCCTTGTACCGATTCGGCGGTTGCTCCCGGGTAAGGCGTCATAATTTGGATCGACGAGCTCTTAATGACTGGAAATTGAAGCACCGGGATATCGATCGCGGAACGCAGACCCGCAAGGAGTAGTAAGAGCGATACGACGATGGCAATAACAGGGCGCTTTACAAAAATATCGTTCCAGCGAGGGCGATCCTGATAGCTCGACATGTCTATTTTGCTCCGCTATACAGCTGTGCCAGTACGCCTTCGCCTAATTTGAATGACCCTGTGGTGGCGAACAGCGCACGGTCATCGAGCTCTGCGGTAAACAGCGCCTGAGTAGCCGTCTCATCGATGAGGCTGATGCGTTGCTGCTGGGCTCTAAAGGGACGTTGCGCGCCCGGTTCCGCTTTAACAAGCTGATAGACGTAGGTCCCTTGGGTATCCCAACGAATACTCGTCGGTGGCAAGGTAAAGACACGCAGCGACTCACCACTGGCCAGTTCTACTTGAACCAATTCACCGTGCTTGAGTGTCAGCCCTTGTGCTTGGGCACGAACGTCAAATGTCCGAGTGGCAGAATCGATCGAATCTGAGACCACAATGACGTTTGCTGTCCCCAAAAAGCCACCGTCGAGATCAAAAAGGCGAGCGGTATCGCCGACGCGAATGTCGGCTAGGCCCTGAGGTACTTTAAAATCAATCCAGCGGTTGTCGCCTAATCCGGTGAAGGCCGTCACAGTCTCGCCGGCGTCGAGCATGTCCCCAACGACATGGGTGTAAATACCCATGCGACCTGAAAACGGCGCACGGATCGTCATTCGGGTCAGTTGTGCATCGAGCGCTCTAATTTGTGCAGTGAGTGCACTCAGACGCGCCTCTTGCACATCAATGTCGCCCTGAGCAATGAGCGATTGTTCCTTGAGTGCACGACTGCGACCTAGCTGCGTCATTACCAGATCGCGCTCTGCACCGAGCGCTTCTTGTTGGGCAATGATGTCGGCTGAAAACAGCTTGATGAGCGGTTCGCCCTTGGCCACGATGGCCCCAGGCGCATAAGGAAGCCCAATAATACGGCCACCAACCTCCGCGCTGATATCGACAAATTCGGGGCGCCTTACGGTCCCACCCAGCCGTCTTACTGGGGTGTGCAATTTTTGGTTAACACGCTGTGCCTCAACAACCTCGAAAGGCTCTGGAAAGGAGGCGCCGAATGCAATTGCAGCACTGATTTGCTGATATTTCACCGTCGCCAGAGCACCAGTAACTAAAAAGCAGCCGATCAACGTGACAAGCCAGGGCAATATTTTTCGCATCTAGATAAATCTCTTGAGCTTGCGGCCTTAATTAGCCTGGGAGGGGGGGACGTAGCCTTCGGCATGATCGTGCTCGGCACCACTGAAAAATAATTCCATTTGCTCCGACAGGTACTGGCGCGCATCTGGATCCATCATGTTGAGGTGCTTCTCATTGATCAGCATGGTCTGAAGTGCTTGCCAGTCGGCCCAGGCCCGCTTAGACACAGAGTCAAAAATGGCTTGGCCTTTTGCGCCGGGTAACGGAGGTCTGTCCAGGCCTTCAAGGTCTGTTTGGTAGCGTCTGCAATGAACTGTTCGCATGGGACTCTCTTTTGTTTTTTAGTCAATCAGTGACTTGAGCATTTTGAGTACGGGTGCGGGAAGCCCTAGGCTCAATGCGTTGCGTAGTGTAAACCAGCCCCATTCTTGACCGTCAGCGATTCTCGCATTTGTGACATTAACGGGGCACCGGATGGGCGTGATCTCGAGCTTGAAGTGGCTGAATGTGTGGTTGTGGGGTGGTTGCGCCTGTGTGGGATCACGCAAGGTTAAGCCGTGAGCCGCGAGCCATTGTGTGAGCGATTCGTCTTCAGACAGCTCCGGGAAAGACCAAAGTCCACCCCATATACCTGTAGGTGCGCGTTTTTCGAGTAAAATCAGGCCGTGTGCGTCGACACACTGAATAAATACGGTCGACCTCTGCGGCATCACTTTCTTTGGTTTTTTCCCAGGGAAGTCAGCGACTCGGTCTTGAATGTAGGCTTGGCAGTCAATATTCATAGGGCAGTCTACGCACTGCGGATTCTTTTGGGTGCATAGGGTTGCGCCTAAATCCATAATGCCTTGTGTGTAGTCGGCGGTTCGCTCTTTGGGCGTGTGGTCTTCGGAAACCGCCCACAGCTGAGTAACAACGTCAGATTTTCCTGGCCATCCCTCAATCGCATGATATCGGGCAAGCACGCGCTTAACGTTGCCATC
>JABIZW010000048.1 GCA_018666295.1 Halieaceae bacterium | reverse complement strand
TCCAGCAGCACCCAAGCTGGTTCGGAACTTATCCAAGAGTTCTTTCTGCTCGGCATTAAGATTGACCGGCGTCTCAACCACGGCACGGCACAATAAATCACCAACAGGACCGCCGCGAACCGGCTGCACACCCTTGCCTCTAAGCCGGAACAACTTCCCCGTCTGCGTCTCCGCCGGAATACGCAGCTTTACACGTCCATCCAGGGTCGGAATCTCGTGCTCACCACCCAGCGCTGCATCGGCAAAACTGATGGGAAATTCGCAGTACAAGTTTCGCCCATCGCGCTCGAATAATGGGTGCTGACGAACTGATATCTGGACGTACAAGTCGCCGCTTGGACCGCCCGAAGGGCCTGCCTCGCCTTCACCACTCAGTCGAATACGGTCGCCGGTATCCACACCAGGTGGGACTTTGACCGACAGTGTCTTTGTCTTTTCAACCAAGCCTTGTCCGTGACAACTGCCACAAGGATGCTCGATGATTGTCCCGCGTCCGCGACACTTAGGACAGGTTTGCTGTACCTGAAAAAAGCCCTGCTGCATGCGGACTTGCCCACTGCCACCACAGGTCCCGCAGCCAGCGGGTGACGTTCCTGGCTTTGCACCTGAACCATCACAGGTGTCGCAGTGCTGTAACGACGGGACCTTAATTTCAGCTGTTTTACCGCGGACCGCGTCTTCCAGTGCCACCTCAAGCGTGTAGCGTAAGTCCGACCCACGCTGTGGGCCCTGTCGACGGCCCCCGCCACCACCTCCAAAAATGTCGCCGAACACGTCGCCAAAAATGTCGCTAAAACCACCGCCTTGGAACCCGCCCCCGCCCATTTGAGGATCAACGCCTGCGTGACCGTATTGATCGTATGCTTGGCGTTTTTCCACATCGCTTAAAATCTCATAAGCTTCTGAGGCCTCTTTAAACTTTTCGTCGGCGTTTGCATCATCCGAGTTACGATCGGGATGATATTTCATCGCAATACGGCGATAGGCCTTCTTGATATCCTGAGCTGAGGTCGATTTCCCCACCCCAAGCACTTCATAATAATCACGCTTTGACATAGTGCTTCCTGTTGCCAGAATCACGGCAACTCATTTAAAAAAAAACGGATTCCAACCCGAAGTTGAAACCCGTAGCGCGTTTACAGAGTTAAAAACCTGCGCGGTTCAACCCGCTTTGCTCAACGCTTGTCGTCTTCGCGAACCTCTTCGAACTCAGCATCGACCACATCGCCGTCGACTGCGTCTTCCTCAGGCGCCTGCTCACCAGCAGCTTCACCCGCTTCAGCTTGCGCGGCATACATTTTTTGCGCAACACCGCTGGTCACTTCAGTCAACTTGGTTGTTGCCGCCTCGATCACGTCTTTGTCGTCGCCTTTAACAGCCTCTTCCGCTTCCGTAATCGCCGCTTCAATGGCCGCGCGCTCCTCATCACTGGCGTGCTCTCCAGCCTCTTCAAGCGTTTTCTTCGCCGCGTGGATCATACCGTCCGCGCTGTTGCGTGCCGAAATGATCTCTTCAAACTTCTTGTCGGCTTCAGCGTTAGCCTCAGCGTCGGCGACCATTTGCTCGATATCATCGTCAGACAAGCCACCCGACGCCGTGATGCGAATCGACTGCTCTTTACCCGTTGCCTTATCTTTTGCTGACACGTTCAAGATACCGTTCGCATCCAGATCGAAGGTTACCTCGATCTGCGGCATGCCGCGCGGTGCTGGTGGAATGTCGGCCAAATCAAAACGACCCAGCGACTTATTTGTTGCCGCCTGCTTTCGCTCGCCCTGAACAACGTGAATCGTCACCGCCGTCTGGTTGTCGTCGGCCGTTGAAAAGACCTGTGATTTTTTTGTTGGGATCGTCGTATTCTTTTCAATGAGTGGCGTCGCAACACCGCCCATTGTTTCGATGCCAAGGGTGAGAGGTGTGACGTCAAGTAACAAGACGTCTTTAACGTCACCAGCCAAGACTGCACCCTGAATGGACGCACCCATAGCAACCGCCTCGTCCGGATTGACGTCCTTACGGGGCTCCTTGCCAAAAAAGTCTGCAACGGCCTGCTGAACCATCGGCATGCGGGTTTGACCACCAACGAGGATCACGTCGTCGATCTCAGTTTTTGACAATCCCGAGTCCTTCAACGCAACTTTTAAAGGCTCCAACGAGCGCTTCACCAACGCTTCCACCAACGACTCAAGTTTCGAGCGACTGAGCTTTACGACTAAGTGTTTTGGACCTGTGGCATCAGCCGTGATGTAAGGCAGGTTCACCTCGGTCTGCTGGGAACTTGAAAGCTCGATCTTCGCCTTTTCAGCAGCCTCTTTGAGACGCTGCAAGGCAAGTGGATCACCGTGCAAATCGATTCCGTTCTCCGCCTTAAACTCTTCCGCGAGAAACTCAATAAGGCGCAGGTCAAAGTCCTCACCACCGAGGAACGTATCGCCGTTAGTCGCCAGCACTTCAAACTGATGCTCACCGTCAACTTCAGCAATCTCAATGATCGAGATATCGAAAGTACCGCCACCCAAGTCATAGACCGCAACCGTACGGTCGCCCTGAGCTTTATCCATACCGTAGGCAAGCGCCGCAGCCGTGGGCTCATTGATGATGCGCTTCACTTCAAGACCCGCAATGCGGCCTGCGTCCTTGGTTGCCTGTCGCTGAGAGTCGTTGAAGTACGCGGGCACTGTAATGACGGCCTCGGTCACCGACTCGCCCAGGTATTCCTCCGCCGTCTTCTTCATCTTACGAAGGACTTCAGCCGCCACCTGAGGGGGGGCCATTTTTTCGTCTTTCGCTTGAACCCAAGCATCGCCGTTATCAGCCTTTACGATGCTGTAAGGGACCATCTTGATGTCTTTCTGAACCACATCGTCTTCAAATCTGCGACCAATAAGACGCTTGACTGCAAACAAGGTGTTCGTTGGATTTGTCACTGCTTGGCGCTTTGCCGATTGGCCCACCAACACCTCGTTGTCGTCCGCATACGCAACGATTGATGGCGTTGTGCGTCCACCTTCGGCGTTTTCAATCACACGTGGCTTACCGCCTTCGAGCACTGACACACAGCTGTTTGTGGTGCCGAGGTCAATCCCAATAATCTTTCCCATCTCTTTCTCTCCTACGACCGGGAGGTCCCGGCAACTTATCTTGTCTTTGTAAATGGGTCGCTCTGTGCAAATTTCAAGCGCCCGACGTTAAAAACTTATGCACTCGACTTGGAAACCATGACCATCGCAGGACGCAGCAGTCGCTCTCTGAGCAAGTATCCTTTTTGCATCACGGCGATGACCGTATTGGGCTCCACGTCAGGATTTTCAACCATGCTCATGGCCTGAGCGACCTGGGGATCAAACGACTCGCCGTGCGGGTCGACAGGCGTAATACCGTTCTTTGCTAGCACATCGACAAGACTCTTCAGGGTCAGTTCTACGCCCTCGACAACGGCGGTGACACCCTCGGCATCTGAACCCTTTGATGCCTCGAGCGCGCGCTCGAGGTTGTCCACCACGGGCAGCAAGTCTTGTGCGAATCGCTCGAGTGCAAATTTGCGTGCTTTCTCAGTGTCCAGTTCGGCGCGACGCTGCGCGTTGATCGCGTCCGCCTGTGCTCTGAGGGTGGCGTCTTTCGCAAACGCCAACTCCTCTTGCAACGCCTCCAGCTCACTCAGTTCATCAGTTTCCATATCCTCAGAATCAACTGCATTGCTGTCGGTCTGTGACTCGACTGCATCTTCTGGAATCTCGTTGTTTTCGGTTGACATGCGATCGCTCCCACACCCAGTTTTGTTCGATACGGGAAAGATGGGGAGTCGTTTTCTATTTTCAAGGCACTTTTGTCTAACTTTTGGAGATATTTACGTTTTTTTAGGCTTCGCACCTACTTCGATTGAGTGCAGTTGTCGACTAGCGCTGTCGACAACTGCCGACGAACAAGGCTATCGAGAGAGTGCCGCAGTAAGAAGGCGGGCTGTTATATCCACTAGCGGAATAACACGCTCGTAGGCCATTCGCGTCGGACCAATGACCCCGAGCACGCCCACAGGCTGTGTCCCTTGAGCATACGGCGCGGTGATCACACTGTAGTCACCCAAGACCTTGTACCCCGCCTCCTCACCAATAAAAATCTGCATGCCGTCGGCGCGCGAGCAGCGATCAAGCAACTCCAGTAAGTCACGTTTGCGCTCAAAGGCATCAAACAACTCTCGAAGCTTGTCCATGTCATCGGCACCGGCCTGCTGGAGCAGACGATTCTCACCCGCCACCACGTACTCTTCAGGGGCCTCTTCGACGTCCATTGCATCCTTTGCCAACTGCAGTGCCGCCTCAAGATGGTCGTCGATATGAGCGCGTGCTTGCGCCATTTCATCCACCAACAACCGTTTGACCTGCGATAAATCGCTTCCGGCATGGCGGTGATTAATCCAGTCCGCCGCCGATCTCAACTGCGCCTCGGTGAGAGGGCGCGACAACTCAATGACACGGTTTTGGACTTCGCGCTCGTTCACCACCAAAATGACCAATACGCGTGAGTCGGACAGCGGTAAAAACTCTATTTGCCGAAGTTGTGACGCCTTTGGTCGAGGGACGGTCACGATACCCGCTTGTGACGTAACCTGGGTCAAAAGGCTAGACGCCGAGGCAATGAGATCAGCAGAGGGCCGACCCGGATTTAGCTCGTGCCGGAGTGTTTGAATAGCCGTTTCATCGATGGGGCCCATTTGCAGCAAACTGTCGACAAAAAGTCGGTACCCCTGCGCCGTGGGCACCCGACCTGCAGACGTATGCGGCGACGACAAGTAGCCTCGCTCTTCAAGATCAGACATGACGTTACGGATCGTCGCAGGACTCACCGACAGGCCACTTTCCACATGCAGAGCCTTGGAACCGACGGGCTGTCCCTCGCGTATGTGCATGTCAACAAGCGTTCGCAAAAGCGATGCGGCACGTGTTGATAGACCTTCAGATGACATTTTGCTCTCCTCGTCCTTGTGTTGTAGCACACACCCCCGAACGGGCAAAGCGTGAAATTGATCTGGTGTTTATCGTCCTGTGGTGTTCCGAATCATTGAAACCTGAGCTATAACGTCAGTGTGAAAGGGCCATAATAACGATGCTGACCGACCTATCCATTCGCGACTACGCCATTGTCCAGCGCCTCGATGTAGAGCTGCGCGGTGGCATGACCTGTGTCACAGGTGAGACTGGTGCGGGAAAATCGATTTTATTGGATGCGCTGGGACTGTGTATTGGTGATAGAGCAGACGCTCGAGCCGTGCGGGCCGGTGCCGATCGCGCCGAAATATCGGCCTTGTTTTGTGTCGAAGACCTCCCACTGGCGCGTGACTGGCTTGAGCGTGCAGCGCTTATTGAAGGCCATGAGTGCCTAATCCGACGCACCGTGACTCAAGATGGGCGATCGCGCGCCTTTATTAATGGGACCCCGGCGACATTAGCGCAGTGCTCAGAGCTGGGCGAACTATTGGTCGACATACACAGCCAGCATGCGCATCAGTCACTATTGCGGCGTGCTGTACAACGGGCATTGCTCGACGCATTTGCAGGCACCGAGGGCGACGCACACGCCGTGGCTGAAGACGCCCAAACCCTTCGCGATCTCAAGCACGAGCTCGAAGTCCTGCGCTCTTCGAGTAACGAAGTGGCGGAACGCCGAGACCTACTCAACTACCAAATTAATGAACTCGCAGAGCTCGCCTTTGGGGAATCAGAGCTTGAGACACTCGAGAACGACCAGACACTGTTAAGTCATGCGACCTGGATCATGGAAACGGTTCACGGGGTTGCCGAGCAGTGCGCAGACCTCAGTGACCGACTTCGATCCTCCGTCAGTGTCCTGATTGATGAACGACTCGGTCCCAAGATTGAGGAAGGTCGCGATCTCATCGCATCTTCTCAAATTCAACTGGAGGAAGCGGCGTCGGAGCTGACCCGCTATCTCGACGCGATTGAACTGGACCCACAGCGATTGCAAGAGGTCGAAGCGCGTTTGGACGTCGCTTACACCCTGTCGCGCAAGCACCGCATTCAACCTGCAGCTCTGGCCGGGCATCTGCAAAAATTGATCGACGAACTCGAAGGTCTTGAGCAGGGCGATCTGAGTATCGAAAGGCTCGAAGCAGAGATTAGCAGTCGACAAGCGTCTTGGACTGAGCGCGCAAAAAAACTCACTCAAAAGCGAGCAATGGGCGCAAAGAGACTCGCAAAGCGCGCGATGGAACTATTGGCCCAGCTCGCTATGGACCGCTGCAGCGTTGAAGTTGGCTTTATTGATCTTGCGCCTGAGAGTATCGACCCGCGTGGCTTAGAAGAAATCGAAATCTGGATTGCGACAAACCCAGGCAGCCGACCCGGACCGCTGAGTCGCGTCGCATCCGGCGGTGAGCTCTCGCGAATATCACTCGCGCTGCAGGTGGCGGTCGCAGATAACGCCACGGCACCAACGATGATTTTTGATGAGGTCGATGTGGGTGTGGGTGGTGCGATTGCCGACGTCGTTGGGAAGTTACTCAACACCTTGGCCGAGAACGTACAGGTACTGTGTGTGACACACCTACCGCAAGTGGCAGCCAAGGGGCAACATCACGTCAAAGTCAGTAAAGCCGGGGACAACGTTGTCACGACAAAACTAGACTACTTGTCAGAGGACGAGCGTGTTGAAGAGCTGAGCCGAATGCTGGGCGGCGCAGTGGTCACCCAGGCGACGCGCGAAAACGCCCGAGAGCTATTGGCCGCGCGCTAGCGCTTTTTCCTCACGTAAAGAACCAGCGAATGATCAATAATCTCAAAGCCCTGCTCGGCGGCAATGGCGTGTTGACGTGCTTCAATTTCGCTGTCGACAAACTCGATTACTTCGTTGGTGTCCACGTCGACCATGTGGTCGTGATGATCGTCAGTGGCAAGCTCAAAGACAGAGTGACCCGATTCGAAGTTGTGTCGCTCCACCAAGCCCGCCGTTTCAAATTGCGTTAACACCCGGTAGACAGTGGCAAGCCCCACGTCATCGCCCGCGTCCCGAAGTCGCTGATACACGTCTTCAGCACTCAAGTGCGCACCCTCATCGGTCGATTCACTCAAAATCGACAAGATATTGATTCTGGGCAAGGTGACTTTTAGCCCCGCTCGCTTTAAATCGACATTTTGGTTCGCCACAGTATTTCCTCGAAGATGTTGATTAGGGGTATGATGCCAGTCGTCTAGACTACAGGAAAGCTTGCCTTGAAACGTCGTTCACCTAATCTCTTTAGTTCGCCGCTGTTATTGTCCCTCATACTGTCGCTCACCACTGTGGCCGGTTGCAGCAACATAGGCTTCCCCGGCGTTTATCGGATCAACGTGGATCAGGGAAACATTGTCGATCAAGACATGGTCGATCAGTTAAAGCCTGAGATGACCCGCCGGCAGGTCCGTTTTGTCCTGGGCACTCCTATTATTGAAGATACCTTTAACAATGATCGCTGGGACTACGTGCGCATACTTCGTCGGGGCGACGACACGCTCTTTCGAACGCAGCTTACGGTGATTTTTGAAAATGACGTATTGGCGAACGTAGAGGGTGACTTAGTCAGCGACAATTGGCCTGAGCCAGAAGTTGACGCAGATGCGGATACAGATGCAGGGATTGACACAGGGTCTGATGACACAGGGTCTGATGGCGACACGAACACAGACATGGAAGCCGCGACTGACGCCAACCGTTAACCGCGCTCTGCTTTCGCCTTCTCAGCCCTCGCGCGACGAACGGCTTTAGGATCCACTAAAAGGTCTCGGTATACTTCAACCCGCTCGCCCTCTGTCAACACGTGTGTCCCGGCAACTGCTTTGCCAAACACTCCGAGTCGCATTGCCTCAGGCTCCACCAAGCCATCAAAGAAACGACCTAAATTGGCCTGTGCAACGGCCTGAGTCGCCGTTGTCCCGGCTGCAACCGACAATTTTTCAATGCGTTGCTTGTCGGGTAAGGCATAAGCCACCTCGACGTTCAGCATCTCGGACATAGGGTTTTAAACGCTCTGTTTTTGCAGTTGATTGGCTCGCTTTACCATAGCGTCGACCATGTCGTTCGCAACGGTTTCAAACAGCCGGCTTGCCGCCATCTTAATAAGTCCTGTTCGCAATTGAAATGTCAGTTCAAGAGATACTCGACAGGCCTCATCACTTAGGGCTTCAAACCGCCACTCGCCACCTAAAGAATCAAACGGTCCGTCCTCGAGCACCAGGGAAATAGTATTTGGTGGCGTGTTGGTGTTTCGCGTGACGAAGGACTGCTTTACACCCGCTTTGGAGAGCTCAAGTCGAGCGACCACCTCTCGCTCTGTGGTCTCAAGAATATCTGCGCCACTGCAGCCCGGAAGAAATTCCGGATAACGCGCAATATCGGCGACAAGCGCGTACATAGTCTGTGCCGAATGAGCCAGTAATGCGGTTTTATAAATAGTTGTCGCCACAGCCTGCCCCTCAACCCGCCACGCGCATGAACGTCAGAACACTCAGCGTAAAACACAACGCGGGCGTCAGCCACCGCAAGATAAAAAACCACAGATAAAAAACGTAAAAGGGTTCTTGAAATGTCTCAGTACGAAGAATAGGACGTGGCACGCGCCAGCCCGCAAACAAAGCCGTCACACCCAATACTGCGGGCACAAGCACAGGCACAAGCCACGAGTCCATGGTCAAGCGCGTCGCTTGATGGGTTATTGCCAACGACGCCGACAGCCACAATCCCAAAGCGACAAGCCCCATAGCAATGGGCCTAGGGACGTAAAGCTCACGCCGCAAAATGGAGGCCATAGGCTCGACGAGTGCAATTAACGCCGCCAAGCTCGACAGTAGAATCGAACCCATAACGAGGACGCCGTAAAGCTCACCCGTTGGCAAATTGACGAACGCGTAGGGAATGGCCACCACAAAAAGCGCCAACCCTTGTGTCATTTCTACGTCGACTGCCGCCGTTATTGCAACAATAACAATCGCCAGCAAAAGCATGGCCGCCGTATCAAGAATCCCAACCGCGATGACTGAACGAATCAAGGGCAGACCCTGTGGTGAACGGCTTCCGAAGACCAAGCCTACGCCAACACCTGCGCCCAAGCTGGACAAGGCAGTCAACGCGGCCGTCACCACTCCTTGCTGTGTTAATTGCTCAGGTCTAAATTTGAAAATCCACTCGTTAGCCGCTGATAAATCGCCGACCTCAAACGCAAAGCCCAAACTGGCGTAGATCATGAGTAAGATCATCGGCATGAGCAACCACCCAGCGAGTAGCAGCACCACCTGTGGTCCGGGCAGTGCCGCTAACGTGACGACGAAAATGAGCACACCGAGTATTTTTAAGTGGTCAGCGGTTTGAATGTTACTCAAGCTCGCCACAATGTCGGTGGCACTTGCTGAGTTCCACTGATTTTCGTAGACCGCAAGGGTCGCCTCAGCGCCTAACACCATCGGGACGAGCAATAAGGTTGCGACCAGAAACGCCAACAATGCCTGCAACGCACCGATCCAACGCCAGCGCGTATCGCGACCCGCGAGCGATGCAACCCATTGAACTGAGCCCATAGGCGAGCTACGCCCCATACTTCCGATGCTCAGTTCCACCACCAATACGGGACACACAACGACGGCAAGTACGGCGAGGTACACCAACAAAAATGCACCACCGCCCTGCTCTCCAATCACAAAGGGCAAACGCAATACGTTACCCAAGCCAAGGGACACGGCTAACAAGGCAAAAATGAGCGTCGTACGCCCCCGCCACGGCTGTTGAACGTTACTGTCCAATTCGACCTTCCATTGAGCTAAGTTACGACTATAAACATCAGACACTGACATGAGCCATGCGTATAATGAACCCATGGGTAAAACAAAAAAACCGTCAGACAACACCATAGCGCAGAACAAGCGCTCGCGTTTCGAATATAACCTGTTAGATACATTTGAAGCGGGCGTCGCTTTAATGGGCTGGGAGGTCAAAGCGCTTCGAGCCGGGCGTGTTCAGCTTACCGACGCTTTTGTGGTGATGACGAAAGGCGAAGCCTTCCTGCTGGGCTCGCAAATCGCACCCTTGGAGACCGTTTCAACACACTATGTGGTGGAGAAAACACGCTCGCGCAAACTTCTACTGCACAAAAAAGAGCTCGCTAAGATCAATGAGGCGCTGACACAAAAAGGTCAAACCTGCGTGTGCACAACGCTGTATTGGAAAGGTCATTTGGTCAAAGCAAAAATTGCGATTGCTCAGGGAAAGAAGTTACACGACAAGCGTGACACCGAGAAGCAACGTGACTGGCAGCGTGACAAAGCACGCATTGTGAGAGACAACGTCAAGCAGTGACCTCAGGAGAGGCCCGCGAAGGTGTTCCATCCTCCCAGAACCAACGCGACCACCAAGGCAATTGGCCGATAGGCCGCCCCGCCAAAGCGGTGAAATAAGCCGCTCCCCAACTTATCACCCAGCACCCCAAGCGGAATGGCTAAGAGCAATAAAAATAATGGCGTTGCGGTGACCATGCCAGCAACACTGAACATAAAAAACGCGAGAATATTCGACGCGAAAAAAAATGCCATTAAAAAGGCTCTCGCCGCACCCGGCTCTGAAATGACCGCCATGGCATAGACCACCACCGGCGGTCCTGGAATAGCAAACGCACCGTTCATTAGACCCGACAACACGCCCGTGCCCGACGTCACCGATGCGGGCGCTTTGCGCTGCGCAGAGGGCTTAATAAAGGCCGTAACGAGGGTGGCCGCGATAACGCAAATGCCAATCCACAATTGAAACTGCGCCTTTGACATGCCGCTTAATAGATAAACACCCACCGCAGTGCCAACCAAAGACCCTAAGATCATGGGCATAAACTGATCTGCCGGAAATCGACCCCACCACTCTTTGTAGCTCGTCGAACTCACCACGATCGTGAGGCTTGCGGCCAGAACCACCGCCTCGGCGGGCAGAAGCAGCAGGGAGAAAACGGGAACCGCGATCATGGCAAACCCAAAGCCCGTGAAAGCCCTCAAAAGTGCCGCCAAAAATGCCGTCCCAGCAACCGCCGCAAGTTGAAGTGGCGGCAGTATCTCAAGTATCGAATCCATTTGGTGGCACCCATCCCAGTCAGGGGCCGTATCTTAGGGCAATGATCCCGAGGACTCACTTGAAATTTTTAGCGCCACTGGCAAGGCGATAGATCTTTAGTTCGTTGACTCAGGCGCAGGCTCCTGTGCAGCACGATTACCACGATCCATCGACGGTAACCGTGCCTCCCTGCCGTCGCGGAGTCTCTGGGGACTCGGCGGTCTAAATAAGTACGGCGCGGCCTTGAGACGCTGCTCTGCCTTGAGTGAGAGCAAAACATCGACTCCAATGTCGTGAATAAGAACGTGATATCGGGCCGTTGACTCTCGCATTGCTGACAGACTTCGGGTGAGTTCTTCGCGCGTCATTGTCTCTGATTCGATTACACGCCGCAGTCTTCGCTCTGTTTTTCTTAAGTCTCTGCGCGCCAGCAAAACATCCTTTGCGTGCTCTTTCATCAAAGGACGCACGGTCGCTCTCACCTCCGGCGACACACCCTTTAGGGCCCAGCCCAGAGGGCTCGGGGGATTGCTGCCTTGTTTAATAAAATGCCCGCCGATCAAACCAACAAGTAGCAAGTTTATGGCGACGGAGAGAATAACCAATCCCAGTAATGCTCTGTGACTCATATCAATTTACTCCTCACCAATGACAGTGAAGCTGTATTGCTCAGCATTAGACCAATCTTCTGACGGGACATAAACCATCGTCCCCAGTGCGATACCGACACTCAACGTCACACTGGCCGCCACCGGCGAGCGCCATAAGCCAAACGCAAACAGATCTGCAATACGCTCAAGGGCGGCGCC
>JABIZW010000049.1 GCA_018666295.1 Halieaceae bacterium | reverse complement strand
GCCATTTCCCGCTCGGTGCTGAAGTGGGATCCGCCATTGCCAACCCACCTTGTGTGCAATCGCACGCGTGTAAGGCTTTGGAGCCTCTGATAATTCGCTCTGGACAGCCCAGGCACGATTCGCCGGGAGCCAATGACTCCAGTCATCGAAGCCGGTCTTAAGTGCGCCCTCGCTCAGGAGCGCTCTGAATCCCGTGCAGTCAATAAAGAGATCACCCTCAACACGTTGACCGTCCTCTAGGGATAATGCCTCTATGAAGCCGTCAGAGGGGCTGAGCTCGACTGTCGCTATCTTGCCCTCGACACGTTTAACGCCGCTGGCCTCAGCCATTTTGCGAAGATACATTCCGTACTTGGTTGCATCGAGGTGGTAGGCGTAGTTCAACGCGTGGTCGCTGGATATACCAAATCGCTCCGCTTCAGCCGCCTTGAGCTCGGTACAATACTCGCCGTACTCCTCGGCAAGTCCCAGCTCTCGGGCGCGAAGCCAGAAGTGATGAAATCCGGCCGCCCAACTTCCCTTTCCCGTATCGCCAAAGGAGTGCAAATAGTGCTCGCCTTCGCGAAGCCAGTTTTCAAAGCGAATTCCGAGCTTGAAGGTGCCGCTGGTGAGCTTAATAAAGTCGGGTTCTGGGATCTGCAGTAGACGATTGATTGTGAGTATCGTTGGAATGGTCGCCTCACCCACGCCCACGGTGCCGATCTCTTCAGACTCAACCAAGGTGATGGAGAGCTTACGCCCGACCAGTCGCGATAAGGCGGCTGCCGCCATCCAGCCCGCGGTGCCCCCGCCTGCGATGACGACCCTTTCAACATTCCGTTGAGTCATAAAATCATTACCGTTTCAGTGAATTAGTGAGTTCCGCGCGAAGCTGCCTTGCCATTGTGTCCGTTACTTCATTAAGGCGGCCCCAGCTGTGCTCGGGAAGATGTTCTAAATGCGCTGTATCCTCTGCAAACACATAGTGGTTGAACAGGGCTTTTAGAGCGCTTCGCTGATGGGTCGGGAGTGACCTAATACTCAGGAATGCGTGCTTTAACGCCTCTGTAGGAGACCCGAAAACACCCGGAGTCTCTTGCCACCAAAAATTAATCAGGCCGTTGATGGGTGAGAGCGACTCGACGTGGTGCCACCACATGTTTGGAATGTAAATAACGTCGCCCGGCTGCAGGTGACCCGTGAGAGCGTGACGCTCGGCTTCAGCAAACTTTGGGTAGGCCACATAGTCTGGCTCATGGAAATCGACCATACTGATCGGCTGACCTGCGGGGGTCAGATCCCACGGTCCTACATAAAGGTTCTCGACTTGTTCTGGTGGAAAGAGCGTGAATTGTCGCTGTCCTAAAATGCAGCCGGCAATGTTTCTCGGGAAGTCGAAATGGGCAGCGATGCGGGTTTGATTCCCGATCCAAATGCTCGTCAGCGCGCCAGGAAGTGAAAAGGGCAGCTGATGCGCCTCGTTAAAGCCCGGTAGCCACGCACTGGTCTGTGTGCTGCCCACATAAAGCGCAGGATTGGCGTCCTCGTTCGAGAAATTCATCAGCTTTTTAAAGACTTGGTCGAGCTGTGTGTTGACCTGAACAAAGTTAAATGCGGTGACGTCCTGATTATAAAAAAAGCGGCCCTTCACCTCAGGTTCTGCGAGGAAGGCGCTCACGGGTCGACCCTGATAAAACTCCAGAAGATATGCCAGCGCAGTGCCATCACTCTGCTTTGCCTTTTGAACGACGGGCCAGTCATTAAAATAACCTCTGGCTATCCAGGGTGTAGCGGACTCAAGCAGCTCCCTTGAAGGAACCGAATCGCTTTCAAGTTGAACTTCTCTGATGGGTCGAGCATCTGAACAGGCTGCCATGAGGACCTATCCTGCAACCTTGTCGTTTTTAAGTGCAATCAAGCGTTTAAGCTGCGACTGCGATGCCACCATCATGTAGGCGGGTAGGAGGTGTCCGCGCCGATGAAGATCGGTGATCGCATCGTCACTTAGACGTTGGAGCTTTTCATCGTCGATGGCATAAAAGCCTTCAAGCGTGTGGTCCTTACCGTTGAGCAGCGTGATCTTGAGGGTTACGGACGTAATGAGGTCGTGTTGCAGCAACGCATCAACAAACTGCGGCGTTGTTGTGTGTCCAATATGAATGCCCTCAAGCATGGTGGCGAGGCGATCGAGGTATTCGGTGTTGCCACCAAACTCTAAAAAGAGCGGCTCTCCCTCCTCTTCGTTGACATTAGGGTGGCTCATATCGATAGCGACGACCCGATCGGAGTCACTGGTATCAGCACTACCCTCGGTAGCGATCATGAGAGGACCTCTTTGGATCAGCATCGGAATATACTGACTGTTCCAACGAGACTCATCCAAGAAAAGGTTCTCTCCTTGCTCAAAGCCAAACAGGGCGATGGGCTGAAAGCGACCGTCATTCGTGTTCTTGAAAAAAAGAAGCGGGAAATTGCTTTGCAGTGCGCGCATCTCACTGGTAAAGACCGCTGAGAACATCACAGCATCACCGTCGCTCAAGGCCTGCTTTATCTTGAGCTTGCCATGCTGGACGTTATTTAATTTCTGAATATTACTCAAACCAGTTCCTCTCTAGACCGGAGAAAAATCTTGCGTGCGCACT
>JABIZW010000075.1 GCA_018666295.1 Halieaceae bacterium | reverse complement strand
GGCACTAAGCGCGCTCGCGGGCACCTTGGAAATAATGGTGTCGCTCGAAGGTGTGGTCGACATTGACAAAGAACTGGGCCGTTTGGACAAGGAGCTCGAGCGACTAGCAACAGAGAAGGTCAGGCTGGCGGGAAAACTCGCCAATGAGAATTTTATAGCGCGTGCACCGGCTGACGTTGTCGCCAAAGAGAGAGCGAAGCTTGCTGATCTGGAGACCGCAGCCTCGTCTGTTGAAGCGCAAAAAACAAAGATCCAGGAGTTGCGTTAGCGACTGAGCACTGTTATAGCTACGCAAACGATAATAATGATAAGCGGAGCAAAAGATGTCGGAACGTTGCATCGGCACCGTAAAGTGGTTCAACAATGCTAAGGGGTTCGGGTTTATTACGATGCCCGATCGTTCTGAAGACGTGTTTGTTCACTTTCGTGCCATTGAAGGAGACGGGTTTAAAAGCCTAGCCGAGGGCGAAGAAGTCGAGTTTGAGCTGGTTGAAGGACCGAAGGGTCTTCAGGCAGAGGCAGTTAAGAAACACAGTTAAACGCCTCGCGCTCCGCTTAATGTGCCCCACAGTATTTAGGAGTAACGTGTGGCCCAAAATTCGACCTTGAGAACGCTTGCTGGCTTGCATGTGCCATATGCAAGACACCCTGCCGTTCGCCAGCTTAAGCGCCAAGGGCATTTACCCAGCATTCACGGCACAAAGTTGTGGGGTGCCAGTCACATACTCATTGATTTTCTATCCAAGGATCTCGCTGATCCTCCCCGTTCGATCATTGACGTGGGGTGTGGCTGGGGTCTGGCCGGTATCTGGTGCGCAAAAGCGTACGGCGCAGAAGTCGCGGCTGTCGACGCAGACCCGAACGTGATGCCATTTCTGCAGTTGGTGGCAGATTTAAATGACATAACCGTCACGTCCGTCGTTGCGCGTTTCGAGGATTTACAAGCGGACCTTCTTGCGTCCACCGACTGGCTAATCGCCGCCGATATTTGTTTTTGGGATGAGCTGATTGAGCCGGTTACGAATATGATCGCGCGGGCGATCGAGAGCGGCACAAGACGTATCATTATTGCCGATCCTCAACGCGCTCCTTTTCTCTGCGTCGCTGAAACAATTCTGCAAGAGTATGGCGGAGAGCTCATTGAATGGCGGACGGATAACACTCGCACCGCAGGCGCGCTACTGATCGTTGAAAACAATTAATGCTAACGTGTTAGCTGGTAAGTCTTATCGACGTCAAAGCCCACTGCCAGGCCGTCCGGCCCAATGGCAGGCCGAAATCGCACCTCTCGCAAGGCCGCTCTCACTAAGCGCTTAGCTCGCGAGTTTTGTGATGTCGAGGTCTCTTTGATGTCTCTGACTCTGCCTCGTTTTGTCACCCTAAACGTAACTGCGGCACGCTCATCGGACTCACTCGTATAACCGACCGTACTGGTATTTATGAGTCCGTGAGGCAGTTCGACAGGTTTCGCAAACCCATCATCTCCCCGCACAGCGAGTCGCGCATAAACCTCAGCTGCGCCGCTTGTTCGCCCGAAAAACCAACGCCAATCGGTCAAGACCAACTCTAGCTCATCCGGATTTTCGACCCGTTTAATCGCCCGATCCAACATTCGAACGCCCGCAAGAAATGCCCCGCGCTCAATCATCTCCAGCCGGTCATCAGTGATCGATGGTTGGCTCATTCGCCGCTGAGTTTCAATTGACAGACTTTGACGTTCCTCGATGTAGGGCTCTACCGCATACACAATGAGATAAAGCATCTGCAGCCGTCGTTTAACAAGCGCGCCACAAACATCTAAATCGACCGAGCCAGCCTCGCAGGCTCTATCCACAACGTCCTCTAGGTGCTCCGCAAACTTTAGAACATCGCGCTGGACAGAATCCCACGGTTTCACCGCCCAGAGCGACAGCTCATGATCAAAATATTCAAGCGCATATTCGACGCTTTGATCCGTCGCAAAGGAACTACCAAAACCGGTAATTCGATACCGATATTCCAACTGACGACTCAGCCTGTCGGTATCACCCAGACGCCGGAGCACCGCTATCCAATCGGACAGTGCGGAGATCTGACTGTCTGTCGTCAGTCCCTCATTCAGTCGGAGATTGTGCAGGCCCTGAGTAAAAAGGTTTGCAGCCGATTCTGACTGACCCAAGCGGACGGCCTCGTGAGCGAGGTCAAGCCAGCTTTTAGCTAGCTCTGGATGATACGCACCCAAAGTACGTTGACGCTCAACCACCCGCTTTAGCGTCTGCTCGTGAGCGAGCAATGCCGACGAATCAATCACAGCGTCGTCAACGATAACCCCTTGCGTCACAGGCGCTATTCGTACCCCGATCGGCTGAGGCACCAAAACAGCCTTCGAAACCTGGGGCAATGCAGCGAGGAGGCAGAGAAGCAGCGCGTTACTCAATGTTTTATGCATTGCGTCAATATAGCGCAAAAAAAAGCCCGCATGAGAGCGGGCAAAGCAAAACTTGGACGGACGCACCCATCGGTGCTAATGAGAATATTATAAATATGGTGAAAATTAATTCAAATTCATTATTATCATAAAACCCATTACTGTGAGTTATGTATTATGGATGTCAGCAAACTTTCCCGAATTGACCTTAACCTCCTGGTAGCACTGCACGTGCTTATCGAGGAAAAGAGCGTCTCGCGAGCAGCGCAGCGTCTACATGTCACGCAACCGGCCATGTCTAAGACTCTCAATCGCTTACGTGATACGTTTGACGATCCATTATTTGCCCGAAGCAAACGAGGTATCCAGCCCACACCCCGTGCGGAGAGTTTGGCCAACGACCTGATTCACGTGCTGTCCGATGTTGAGGGCCTGCTCAATGCCGGCGAGTTCAGCCCACACGCCTTCCAGGGTGAAATTGTCATTGCTATATCTGAGTACGTGGGCTTTACGTTGCTACCGACCCTTACATCTCGCTTAGAAACACGAGCGCCGAAGGTCAAGCTCCGAACGATCACGCGCGCGGAGCACCAGTTGGACTTACTCGCTGACGGCACGCTCGATTTTGCAGTACAACCTAGCCGTGGCGCGTATCCCAGTGAATTTCGGCATCATGAGCTGGCCAGCTCACCACTGGCCGTATTCGTTCGTCGTGACCATCCCCTGACCGCATCAGTGGTCACTGAGGAAAGCTTAAGGCTATTTCCTCAAATTAATCTGTACGTTGCCGATAGGATCGAGGTTTCTGATCTTGACCAATCCCTATCGGAGATGCTCGGAAGCAAAAAAGGCAGTGTTGAAACGTCTCACTTACTCACAGCGTTTGAAATATTAAGGAGCACTAATTACACCCTAGTCTGCCCCGCGTATATGTCGCGAAACGACGGTGCAACAAGAGACTTAGTGTCACTTCCACTGCCCAAGCAGTACGGGCGAACGATCGACTATTCACTGGTCGCACATGACAGGACGTCTCGATCTCCGATGCACCAGTGGTTTTGGAATGAGGTCATCGATGCGGTCCGTGCACTTCGGGTACGAACGGTACATCGCGGATAAAACCACCCCATTTCCACGCTAGCTGTGCCATAATCCGCGCCGATTTCAGTGGAGTCACTTATGAGCAAGAAAGCTCGTCCGCCCATTCCTTTACTGGATGGGAAAATTATTGAGACGCACTGCCACCTCGACTATCTAAATGACGAGCAGCTTAAAGACACCCTCGCCAAAGCGCGCGCCGTGGGTGTTGAGCGCATTATCACCATTGCGGTATCGCGCACGAATCAGCGTGTGGTAAGGGAAATCGCTGAATCATCTGACGATGTCTGGTGTACCCAGGGGCTTCATCCGCATGAAGCATCGACTTGGGATGCGTCCTTCAGTGACGAACTTGACCGAAACGCGGATCACGACAAAGTCGTTGCCATTGGTGAATGTGGTCTCGATTACTATTACG
Organism: Halieaceae bacterium; assembly: GCA_018666295.1. GTDB lineage: Bacteria > Pseudomonadota > Gammaproteobacteria > Pseudomonadales > Halieaceae > Luminiphilus. The sequence goes on along the minus strand of JABIZW010000075.1, from coordinate 7,681 downwards.
AACATTCGGACCCAATAACACAGATTCAGGCGTTTGAAGGACAGCTTGAGATTGCCACCAATCACAAAAAGCCGGTGGTCATTCACACCCGGGAAGCGGAAGCTGACACAAAGGCCGTGTTGACCAATGCGGCACAGCAACTCACCTGCAAAGGTGTCATTCACAGCTTCACAAGCAGCCCCGATTTGGCGGAGTTTTGCTTGGCTGAGGGGTTTTATTTAGGGTTTAACGGCATCGCCACGTTTAAAAACGCGGAGAATGTTCGCGATGTGATTCGGCAAACGCCAATCGAGAAAATACTCCTTGAAACCGACGCGCCGTACCTGACACCGGTGCCTTATCGTGGCGTACCTAATGCGCCCTATTATTTACCGTTCATCGCGCAAACAATTGCTGAGTTAAAGGGCGTGAGCATCCAAATGCTTCTTAAGACAGCACACCAGAACAGTATCGATTGCTTCTTTAGCGAGTCAGTATGAGCTTTTCAATTGGGCAACGCTGGATCAGTCACGCTGATCTCGAACTGGGTTTGGGCATTTGCGTCGAGGTCGATCCACGGCGAATCACCTTGTTGTACCCGTCGGCTGAGGAAGAGCGCACCTACGCCATCGATCGCGCGCCGCTCACACGCTACGAACTCAAAATTGGCGACCCGCTGACACATATCAATGGGCGACTTTTAGAGGTTACGGCCGTTGACCACATTGCCGGCACGTTGAGCTATGAGACTGTTGAGCCATTATCGGGTGAAACCTTTACTGTTCACGAGCAATTTATCGCGCCCGAGGTCTCGGTCAACACGCCACAGGATCGTCTACTCAACAACCAGCTCGATAAGGTGGGTGATTTCTACTTGAGATACCAGACCCTGACCGAACGAGCACGCCAGTTATCCAGTGACAGCAGTGGACTGGTCGGTGCAAGAACCTCCCTCCTTTCGCATCAACTGTATGTCGCAAGTGAGGTTGGGCGGCGCTTCGCCCCTCGCGTGCTCCTTGCTGACGAAGTGGGTCTTGGGAAGACAATTGAAGCGGGATTAATTTTATCTCAGCAGATACTGCGTGGACGTGTTCGGCGAGTGCTGATCGCAGTGCCCGACTCGTTGCTCCATCAATGGTTGGTGGAAATGCTCAGGCGCTTCAACTTTCAGTTTTCTATATACGATGAGGCTCGTCTTGACGCCGAGGAAGAGACGTTTGACTTTGCAAATGATCAATTGGTGTTAACGCCTTGGTCATTTATTGAGCATAACGCCGAGGCTCGCGAGCGTCTTCTTGAGTCCGAATGGGACTTTTTGATCGTCGATGAAGCCCATCACCTCGACCTTGGCGCGGCTGCGCGGTCACAGACCGACATGGCGCTCACCCATTTAGCTACCGTGACACGCGGACTTCTGCTGCTCACAGCCACTCCCGGGCAATCAGGTATTGACAGCCACTTTGCGCGACTTCAACTGCTCGATCCCGATCGTTTTAGCGATCTTGATCGATTCGTCGGTGAGCAGCGGAGCTTTGAAGAGACCCACGAACTGATTGAGGCCCTGCGCCGGGGCGAGAAGGTCGCAACACTACCGCTCGGAATCGATGCCTCACAATCGCCCGACGAGATGATTCGTGCACTGGTCGACCAATACGGTACAGGTCGCGTGCTGTTTCGAAACTCAAGAAAGTCTGTCTCAGGTTTTCCCCAACGGGTCCTTCATCAACACCCGCTGCCCCCTGAGACTGAGACAGCCAATATTACAAGCTCCGCGCGGGCTCTGTGGTTAGCCTCCTTGCTCAAGACGCTCAAACAGCAAAAGGTATTGGTGATCTGCCGGGAAAAAGAAACCGCAATGGCACTTGAGCACTACCTCCACCTGCAAGTAGGAATCCGGTGCGCTTCTTTTCATGAGGATCTGTCTTTGCTTGAGCGCGACCGAGCCGCTGCTTATTTCGCAGACGAAGACGGTGGTGCACGAGCCCTTATCTGCTCGGAGATTGGCAGTGAAGGACGTAACTTTCAGTTTGCCCAGCACTTAGTGTGTTACGACTTGCCAGAGCATCCCGATTTACTCGAACAGCGCATTGGCCGGCTCGATCGTATCGGGCAATCCGGCACAGTGAATGTCCACGTCCCCCTCATTGAGCAATCAGCGGAGGTCGTCAGATTCCGCTGGCTTCACGAAGGGCTTAATGCCTTTGAGTCAAGCTGCTCGATCGGTCATCTGGTCTTCAGCGAGCTCGGTGACGCGCTCAGAGTCTGCGAGTCCTCAGGAGAGCTCAGCGACGCTTTACTCAAGGACACGCAGCAACTTCGCGTTCAGCTCATCAGTCAGATGGACCGAGGACGCGACAGACTGCTTGAGATCACGTCGCACGATCGACCTAGAGCTAGTGCTCTGATAGAGCAACTCGAGAGCAATGAGCGCGCAGATGAGTTGATTGCTTACACAGACAATTTGTTCGATCGACTGGGTATTCATACAGAAGCGGGATCCGAGGGCTGCTTGATTTTAAAGCCCACCGAAAACCTCGTCACCGGTGAATTACCGTTCCTTGATGAAGGCGGCATTACCTGCACCTTCACACGCGAGCTCGCTCTGGCGCGCGATGACCTTCATTTTCTAACTTGGGAGCACCCGCTGGTCAGAGAGACGATAGATGTTGTTTTTCACTCTGAGCTCGGAAATGCATCAGTTGCACTGATCAAACAAAAGAGCATCAAACCTGGCACAGTGCTGATTGAAACGCTGCACACGGCAGACTGCCAAGCACCAAAACGCTTACAAATCGGTCGTTACCTTGATCAATCTCCTCTCCGATTTCTTGTCTCCTTGGAGGGACGTGACCTCAGCGAGGCTGTGAGTTGCGAAACCCTGACGAGATTGCTCAAGCCCGTCAGCATTACGCAAAGCGCGGGGGTGATTAGGGAACTTCGACCGAAAGTCGTAACGGCCCTTAAACACTTAGAAGTGAGGGCCTTGGAACATGTCACCTCACTCAAGGCCGATGCGCACGCCCGAGTCTCTCAAGAGCTGACGCACGAGGCACACCGTCTCGAAGCCTTGGGAAAACGAAACGGCTCAGTAAGAAGCGACGAAATTGCTGCCGTACGATCACTGGAACACGACACGCTAGAGGCGCTCAATCGAGCAGAACCTCGCCTACAAGGCATACGCCTTATCGTCGCCACATGAGATGAGCCTAATCGGGTCGATACCAGATGGGTGACGAATACGCGCGCTCTTGGATGACGTCGGGCCGTCGCGTCTCAACATCGTCACTCAGCGCAAGCTTATCAAGCAACGAGTGCCGAGGCGTTGGCACCTCCAGAACGCGCACGTAATAAAACGCTGACTCTGTTGGGTCAAAACGAGGGTCTTGCCAATGCGCCATCAGCGTTGCGGCACCGTGAGCGTTACTCCAGCTGCCGGTCTCAAGGTCTACGGTGTTGGTCACGGCTGCCAGTGATCCGTCCGGCCCTAAGCGATCATCAGACGACCAAGCCACATCAAAGACCTGCTCGCGCGAATCGCCTTCTTCGCTGATCCAGCCTTTTACGATCTGAATACGGTCGAGCGCGCCGGACTTCGGATCGGCCATCGCCTGCACTAGAAATGTGGGGGCAGATGCACCCTTGGCTGCGATTTCACCGCCCATGGGAACGGCGCCACTGAGGTCTGTGGGGAACGATGATGACGCGAGCAAGGCACCATCGAGATCATAACCTGCGTAGAACCTGAGACCGATTCGAGGCCCCGTGGTGGCGTACGTTTCTCGGCGTTTCATGGCCGCAAGAATCGCTTCGCGTGTATTTTCCTCGGCCCACACAGCAGCCAAGCCCTGCGCGCCCATGGCCCAGCCAAACGAACTGTTCGCGTTATCGGACCATTTCTCAAGCTTTGCTGAAGGCATTGAGTCGGTTGCAAACTTGCCATGGAAATTACTTTCCTCGGCAGCCGCCAGTCCTGTGTGGGCATCAGTGGAGCCAATGACGCCAAACTGGTAAGGGTTAACACCTATTTCCTGCTCCAGCTGCAGACCGCGGATCAATGCCGAACGAACGAAATCGCCCACTTGAGGTTTGTATTCAGTCCAGTCTCGCTGAATGTAATAGGGATAATTTTCAAAGTCGGCAAACGGGTCATCAGGCGATAACGTTTGATGTGTCTCCGAGTCGCCCTTGTATTGAGTTATCTCGACAATAGGCTCCCAACGCCGGCGAATCTTGGCGTATTCGGGACCGATAGGCTCATTGCGCATGGTGATGGTGTCAAACATAGCCCCCTTTGAAATGTTTGAGTTGTGCGGAATAGCAATAAAGTTCCCGCCCGTGTCCTGGCTGGTCTTATCCAGCCAGGCCCACAGATCTTCGGGATACAAGCTGTCATCAGAGCCAAACGGCTGAAAAGCCTTCGCCGACTCACCGTCCAAATCTGTCATGACGACACGATGCAGGTTTGCGCCGCCAGGGATCAAACTGTATTCCCAACCCAAAATGGCGGAAAACTCACCCGGCACATTATTGGCCTCAGCGGCGTCAGCAATATCGCGCCACGCCTGATCCTCAATCACAGGCACTGTCGGAAAAACCGAGCCGGCAAGGTCCCACTCTGAAATAGCCTCCTGCGGAGTATCGAACGGCTCGGGCAACTGACGCACAAAAAAACGACGCCCCTCTCCCTTCTTTATCGCATCGCGAATCAAATATTGGACGTACCACGTACGAAGCTTCTGAACAAAACCCATGTCATCTGTGGAGATACCCACATTGTATAAATGGCGAATAGCGCCCAAGAATTCTGCGTGATCTGACACCACTAAAAAGTCGAGTGGTGTCTCCAGTTGTACCCGCGCTTTATGACCGGGGTGTTCAACCGGTATCCCTCGTGCAAAGCGATAGGCTTCGTCGGGGCCCACGGAAAAGTTTCGGTTAGTAAACGCATCAAAGGAACGATTGGTATGCAGGTGCGTGTCACCCCAATACACCTGCTTTTCAGTGGCGAGTGCAGGCAAGGCGATCAACAGCGCAACCAGTCCAGAAATAACCTTTTTCTTAACCATTGTTGTATCTACCGTGTGTCGTCGTTGAAGAATTACTTTGCGTTTTACTGACCTTTCCACTGCGGCTTTTGCTTGTTGAAAAAAGAGATTACCGCATTTTTGGCATCGTCACTGTCGATACAGATAGCCTGCAATGTTGCTTCTCTGGAAATGGTTTCATCGAGCGAATGAGTCTGGCCAAAGTTGACCGCCGCTTTCGTGTAACGCAATGCCAGTGGTGACCGCTCTGCGACCTCCTGCGCAAAAGCCAGCCCATCCTGACGCAGGGTGTCATCCGGAAACACCCGATTGACCATCCCCATCGTTAACGCCTTCTCGGCTGTGAGCTTTTCCCCCAAAGCCATCAACTCGTAGGCGCGCTTTGTCCCTACCAAACGCGGAATGAGCCACGTCGCACCCCCATCAGGAACCAAGCCGATCGCAGAGAACGGTTGATATAAAAACGCCTTCTCACCCATACACGCCAAGTCACAGGCCATTGCGTACGAGTAGGCAATCCCGGCACAGGGTCCATTGATAACCGCAACCCAGGGCTTGGAACTGTTGTGTATTGCGAGCACCCCTGGCTTGTACTCAAAGTTCAGGTCGCTCTCCACCGAGTGACCGTTAGCCATTCCAGTGTCCTCAGAGAGATCAGCGCCGGCACTAAATGCCCGGCCGTTACCGGTTAAAATGACAACACGGACCGAGTCTTCTAGATTCGCGGCAATCGCTGCCTGCGCAATTTCTCGACGCAAAGTCGTGTTAAACGTATTCATTTTTTCGGGTCGATTGAGTGCGATCGTCATGATGCCGCCCTCTTGAGTGACGTCGAGCGTTTCGTACTGACTCATCAGTTCTACCTCTTATTTTCCAAGGCTAGGCACAGTGTCGTTGTCTTGTCTGATTCACTGAACGCTTAGTCTGCGGATGCAGGATCAAGGACATCGCGAAGTTCGCGTTTAAGGAACTTCCCGTTCGCATTGCGCGGCAACGGCTCAGCCAAAAACCAAATATAGCGCGGCACTTTAAACGCGGCGAGACGCGTCGACAGGTGCTCTCGAAGTCCTGCAGCGTCTAACATTGCACCGTCCTTGAGGTGAATGGCCGCACCAACCTCCTCCCCAAAGCGCTCGTCGGGGACAGCAAAGGCCACGCACTCGAGCACTGCGGGATGATCAAATACGGCAAACTCAACCTCAGCACCGTAGATGTTCTCACCACCACGCAGAATCATGTCTTTGGCGCGATCGACGAGAAACAGAAATCCATCCTCATCAAAATAACCAATATCACCCGTATGAAGCCAGCCGTCGACAATGGTTTCTGCCGTGGCTTCGGGGCGATTAAGATATCCTTTAATGACCGCAGCACCCTTGACACACACCTCGCCCACCTCGCCTGAGGCAAGCACTGCGCCATCTGCGTCGATCACGCGACCCTCGAATGTCGGCGCAAGATAACCGCAGCTCTCAGGACGATCGAGGAATACGTCGCCGGCAATATAGGTGATGATTCCACACACCTCTGTCATACCGTAACCTTGAGCAGGACGGGCTTTTTTCGTCTGCTCATCGACCTTGCGTGCCAAGTCAGGTTGCATCGCAGCGCCTCCGCCGCCCATGCTGGCGAGACTTGACGTGTCGTAGTCACTAAACTCAGGGTGATTCAGTAGTTCGCGCGTCATCATTGGTACTGCGCTGATGGTATTAACACCCTCAGCCTCAATGAGTTTTAACGCGTCTAGTGTGTCCCACTTGTACATCAGAACAAAACGACTGCCCGCGAGCGTACCGGCTTGTACGGCACAATTGTTGGCAGTCACGTGGAACAGCGGCGTTGCGATCAGCGAGGTCGCCGCGGGCGGAGACTGAACGTCCACATCGGAGGCGCTCTCTGCCTTGGAAAGTGCCGCGGCTGTCGCGTAAGTCCGACCCATCGCCACGACGTTCAGGACATTTGTCACGCATCCACGATTCGTCAGTTGCGCGCCTTTAGGTCTTCCCGTCGTCCCCGAGGTGTAGAAAATACATGCGACGCTATCGGGGTCTATCTCCAGCTCTGGTAATTGAGCGCCGTCGATCTTAGCGGAATGAAAATCAATTGCGTCCACCGGCGAGTTTGTCTCTCGAACCGAGACCACGGTGATATCCGGGTACTTTTCTTGCAGTTGTGCAAAAGCCTCCAAACGTCGATCGTCAGCGATCAGGACCTTGGGTTTTGAATCGTTCAGGGCGTAGTCCAGTTCGTCAGCAACCCACCAGGCGTTCATGCCCACAACTGCCGCACCGATACTGTTTATAGCCCAGTGCGCCATCATCCATTCTGGGTAGTTGCGCATCGCAATCGCCACATGATCGCCGGACTCGATGCCTTGCGCCGTCAGCCATGCGGCAAATTCCGCCACGACTTTTGCCGTCTGGGCGTACGTCCATCGCTCATCCTGATAAACAAGGTACTCTGAGTCCCCATGTGCTGTAGAAAGCGCCCATAAGTCCCTCATAGAGCCGGGGGCTTGAGCAAACGCTTTTACGGGCACCCCGTCGCGCTCAATGGTCGTCAACTCCAACAATCCGCCCGGTGCAGTTGTCATCTCGAGCGCTTCTTTAAACTGCGTTACAACAGACATTCTTTGTTTATCTCCCTACCGCGTGTGT
>JABIZW010000138.1 GCA_018666295.1 Halieaceae bacterium | reverse complement strand
GCTAATCCGCAGGTCAAAAAAAAGCCCGCATAAGCGGGCTTCTCCTAAGCACTTAAAACTCACTCGATGACCTCAGTCACACAAACATCGAGGCGCTCAATAGCGCCAGTCTTCTTAAATAAAGCTTCCGATTGTTCTGCACTCAGGGTGCGGCCCTCAAGCGACAGATCAGTCCCATCAGCCCAATGTATGCGGATCGAAGGCTGACTCGCGAGACTCATGACGACCGGCACCTGACAGTAAGTAAAGCCCAACTGTCCACGCGAGAGCGTCAGAAATTGAGGTGCGCCAGCGGTGTCAAAGTAGTGCAAGTCCTCGTCATTTTGAAGGAACTCAGAGGCGCGGAGCATCGTCGGGTTAAACGTCACTTGCGCATGATCAACCGTAACTCCAAGCTCAAGCAGACGTGTCAGTACCTCCTCTTTCACCTGACCCGTCATACCGGGCTGACGTGCCCCCGAAAAACCTGGCGTATGCGAATAAGGATCAGTGGGAAAGGCACCGTAAACGTCGGGGGTTTTGTTAAAGCCAATGCCCTCACGAACGTCATAATAAACGCGCTTGAGGCCCCCCATAACATCGGCCGGCGCCCCCGATTGCTCGGCACGCTTGACAGTCTCCATTACCGCGAGGAGGAGCTTAGACACCATGTGCCAATAAATCGAACCTAAGCCCTCGTATGCATACATCCCCCCGGACCGGCCGGTGAAGTTAGCGCAGTCAAAGAGGTCGGAGAACAAAGACTCAATCGCCTCGCGTTCTAAGTCTACCTCCTGACGATATCCGGCGTTCGCGAGCTGCGTCAGCGTATCGGCCACAGCGGCAGTGTTATTGAAATGTCCCGCAAAATAGGTCTGACCCGCCTCATCCGTCTCGAGGAGCGATGTATCACCTGCCGCGATAAGCCTACTGGCAAGTGACGATGAGTTTACAAACGCATCAGGGATCATGTTGCGCTCCATAAACGCCGGTAACCGGCGATCGGGATACAACAAATACGAGTGTTGGCGTGCGGTGTACAACGATGAATCTCTCAGCGTCGTCAGTACAGATAACGACTCCTCAGGCGACAAGAGCTCTGAACTCAGCACTGCGACCTGCCCTTCCAGCATCTCGTAAAGGTAACGAATTTCGACACCCACCGGCCCTACTGAAATACGGTTATACGCATGATAAAGGCCGTCTTCACGACGATTAGATTTAATACTGACAGCACTCACATCACGCGCTTGAGTCAGAAAGTGGCTCACTTGCTCGAGCGGAACCGACACTTTTTCGGCACTAAACCCGTGCGCATAGATCCCTTCGCGATAGCGTTCGGCGGCCGTACCAAACGCCTCCATGACCTGTTTTCGGACCTCGTCACCCACCGGACCAGACCCGATAGAGCTTGCATGGTGCTCAAGTACCGAAGCCACCTCCGACATGAAGTCAGCGACCTCTTTAGATAGCTTGACCTCAGCCTCATCCAGCCCATCAAACAGCGCGACCGCACGATTGAGGAATCGATGCAGATAGCACAATGTCACGACCGAGACCCCGGTTCCCACCAAGGCGTTATTCGCATCGTTCCACTCGGGCCGCTGCGTGTTCATCCAAATACCAGCGTCCGGAATAAAATTGGCCATCTTTGACAGCAACGTGACCAATATTTTTTCGGCCAGGTTGACCTGATAGACCTCACCCTGAGGGCAGAATAACAAGCGGCCGTCTGCACCAATAGCTTCCGCCCGCGCGTCGATGACCTTGTCGAGCGCCTCGTCAAACTCAATGGTGTCGTAAGGATCTTTCAGAATACTGGCATACGACTTGATACGATATGGAACGTTGGCATACGCAAATGTCTCTCTAAACATCAACGACTTAATGGCATCAGGGTTATGTGCAATCGACTGCTCCACCAACTTCAACAAGTAGATCAGCTGATGATCGCCCCAATAGCCAATGTTCGCCCAGGGGTTCTCGGGCTCAGGACGCTCCCAATCAATGCCCTGGCGGGTAATACGGTAAGGGTTATAGCCGTCGGCCGTGGTGGCGTTAACAAACTTGGTAATCATGTTGGCGCCAAAACAGGGAATCGACGCACTCAACGCCTCCCAATTTTGAAAAATATCTCGCCAATTACCCTCGTAGTTGAGTAGCTTTTGGCCACTATCGTCTTTCACTTTTATGGCGAAGCGATTCCAGGGACG
>JABIZW010000143.1 GCA_018666295.1 Halieaceae bacterium | reverse complement strand
GGGGTCTTGAGTCACACACTTGCGTCGCTCCCAGTAAACGATAGATCAGCTGCACCGGTGCAGCTTAAGTTGGTTACGACGCCTATAAGCTCAGCTGATCCGTTTTTAAGTCACAAAACTAGCCACAGAGTGGCCTATGCGAGAGCAGATACCGAGGTAGGGTCCGACTGTGCACCCCTATTGTTCAATGAACAGGGAAACGTCACCGAAAGCTCGATCGCCAACGTGGTTTATCAATTCGACGGTAAACTTTATACACCGCCCGTCCAAGATGGTCTGCTCCCTGGGGTTTTCAGGGAGTGCTTGTTACGGGAGGGCCAGGTTGAAGTGCGATCTTTGGCCTTGGAGGAGATGGATCAGGTGGAGGCGTGGTGGTTGGTGAATGCGCTTCGAGGGTGGCGCGACTGTCAACTGGTTACTTCGGAGTAATCCTCTTTTTCATCAACTCGTTGGTGAGCGCTTGCCTGAGTCTGGATCGAACAAGCCGAACAGACCCACGACGATTGCCGTTTCATCGGGCGTAGCGTTTTATAGTAGTGACATGTCACCTGTGAAGCCCCTATTAACCGAACCCGAAATCTCACGCGTCGTTGAAATGGCGTGGGAAGACCGTACGCCGTTTGAGGTCATTGAGACCACCTTTGGTCTTTGTGAGTCAGAGACCATTAAGCTTATGCGTCGCCACATGAAGCCCAGCTCATTTCGGCTCTGGCGAAAACGAGTAACGGGTCGAGTGACTAAGCACCGAAAGTTACGCGGCTTTGATGTGGGGCGAGGTTATTGCCCGACACAATATAAGCGGTAGAGGTCAAGCATGGTTGATATTGCACAGGCGCTGGTGTTGTTGCTAGTAGGAGGCATGCTGTTCTTTCCCAGTGTGGTCGCGCCCGTGGTGTTCGCGTCCTTGCCTGAGGCGCAGGCAGGTGCGTTTCTGCGAGCGATGTTCCCACGCTACTACGTCTTCATGATTATCTTGAGCCTTGCTGCTGCGGTGATGTTCCAACTGAGTCAAGGTGCTGTAGTGAGTGTTGAGGCAGTCCTCTGTCTGAGTGTCAGTGTGTCCACGTTCTGGGTCCGTCAGAGGTTGTTGCCACGCATAAATACAGCGCGCGACGCGCAGCTTGCAGGAGACGTAAAGGCAAGCGAGGCGTTTGATCGCGGCCATAAGCTGTCTGTTGTTATTAACATCGTGCAGCTCGTTTTATTGGTCGCTCTGATCATCGCGACGTCTTAACACACCGTCACTTTAGTTCGCCCCTCACGGTAGACAGCCCCAGCAATTATTGGCCTACTAGGCGCCTGTTTTGTTAATTAGCGGAGGTTGCCCCATGAGTAAGTCCATCGAGTTTGTTTTTGATTTTGGCAGTCCCAATGCTTACCTCTCTTACTTTACGGTGAAGGCGGTGGCGGCGCGCACCGGCGCGGAACTCAAGATTACGCCCTGTCTGCTGGGGGGGATTTTTAAATCGACCAATAACCAGCCGCCTATGATGAATTTTGCGGGTGTCTCCGGTAAGAACGCTATGTTCATGCGTGAGATCGAGCGCTATTGTGAACGTCATGAGCTGACCCAATTTGCTATGAATCCGCATTTTCCGGTGAATACGCTGTTACTGATGCGCGCGTGCGTGGCCTACGGCAAAGACCATTCGGTTGATGCTTACGTTGAGGCGGGCGTGAAGATGATGTGGGAGAGTGGTCTAAAAATGGACGACCCCGAGGTATTCGTGAAGGCCTTCAACGATGCCGGTTTCGATGGTCAGGCGCTGCTGGAGTCCACACAAGATCCCGACGTCAAAGCACAGCTCATGGCCAATACCCAATCTGCGGTTGATCGCGGTGTCTTTGGTATCCCGGCGTTCTTTGTGGGTGACGAGCAGTTCTTTGGCAAGGATCACATTGAGGAAATGGAGTGGTGGCTTGAGAACAAAGCCTGACCACTCCGTGCTTTAGATCGAGCGTACGTGCACGCGCGTCCGAGCAGGGTGTAACGTTTAGCAACTTAGACGCGAGCTAGTGCCCAGTAAACTGTGCCTGAGGAATGATGCCTCGGGCACAATGTCTCAACGTCAGTCAAACCCTAAAGACTAATTTGAACAGACGCGTGCGTCTTTGGTGCTTGCCAACTGTTTACCCAAACCAGCTCTAGGTCGATTGGCTCGTTGGCGGCGCGATCAAGGACTGTTATTAGGGTTGCGCCGTTCGCCGGCACGGTGATGTAGCCCACGGACTTGTTCAGGCTAATGTTTCCAGCGACCTTCAGTTCAATGGCAATAGGGCCCGCGTTGCGAATGCGCACAGTGGTTTGCTGCCTGTCCTTGCGTCGCGACGGGAGGCGCTCGAAACTGACGAAGCTATTAAACAGTGCGTCAAGCTCGGCTTCACGCCCGATAAACTGACGGTCGTAAAGAGCCACGGTGTGTTTGCGGAACAGCGCTTGAGCAACTCCCGTGACGCTGCGCTCCTCAGCGAAGACGAGTGTGACCGTGCGGTGAGTCCCTGCAGTGATGTCATAGTCATAATCGATCAAACCGTGGATGTCGGATGCGCCGATGATTGTGAGGTTGTGATCGAGTGCCACCTGGAGCGACGAGTCGTTAAAGTACTCGCCATTGGCG
>JABIZW010000050.1 GCA_018666295.1 Halieaceae bacterium | reverse complement strand
GTTGATGTAATCATTATCGATGATTGCCGCGACTAGCTTGCCAATTTCCTCGGGTGCGCCTAGACGTTGCGGATAGAGTACGGCCTGTGACAGAGAATCGATCGATTCTTGTGGGAGACCTGCAAATAACGGTGTGTTAATCATGCCGGGGGCAATAGTGTTCACTCGAATACCAATCTTCGCTAAATCACGCGCAATCGGCAGCGTCATGCCAACAATGCCACCTTTTGTCGCACTGTAAGCGGCCTGACCCATTTGGCCCTCATACGCAGCCACCGATGCTGTGTTAATGATCACGCCACGACCCATATACTCATCCACAGGCTCGTTGTGCTGCATACGAACGGCACAGAGACGAAGCACGTTAAAGGTGCCCGTAAGGTTCACGGCAATCACTTTGTCCCAAAGATCCAACGGGAACGCACCGTCTCTGCCTACGGTCTTCGCCGCATTAGCAATCCCTGCGCAATTAACAACCGCATAGATTGCACCAAATTTTTCAATTCCGGAGTCAACCCCGGCTTGAACAGACGCCTCGTCGGCGACATTGACCTGCGCAAAGTGGCAACGATCAGCGCCCATTTCCTCAACCATAGCCGCACCCGCCTCGGCGTTAAGGTCGAAAATAATGATATTGCCACCGTCAGCGTAAATCCGTCGCGCTACTGCTTGACCAATACCCGATGCACCGCCGGTAACAACGGCAGCTCTTCCTGAAATATCCATAACAATCCTCTGTAAAATGACTTGGTGTCAGGCAATCCCGACAACGTGATGCGTATTTTCTCCGGAGGGTTCAATAAGCACCCTCTCCCCAATTGGCTCGCCCTCGATGAACAGATCTGCGAGGTCGCCTTGCTCGATCAACGAGCCTGCAATAACGCGTTGACCTTCGCCATTAATCGCCAGGACCGCCAGCCACTGCCCTTCGGGTATCGATTTTATGATGAACGTTTCAATCACAGCAGCGCCGCTGAATTCTGAGGCAAGCGCAATACTATTTCCACCTTCTTTGAAGCCCAGCTCATGACTGAGCGGGTCGATCGCTCCCGGCGAACGACTGTAGACGCCCACCGCGTGTTTAGACAGGTGACCCCCTAATGCACCGACAAGTACATCGCTATAGCGTCCGCTTTGAAGGCTGGTCACTGCACTGGCAATACCATGCATCGAATAGTTATTGCCCGGACCGCCAAAAAACGGCAGTCCACCCGTCAAGCTGGTCGGGCGATGATCATCGACATCGATCCCCAACGCTTCCATGGCTTCGATAATGGCCACTGGAAAGCAGCTGTACAGATCGAATGCATCAATATCGGCAGCCTCCAGCCCGGCCCTCTCAAGCGCCTTTGCATAACTCCAGCGAAGCGCCGGTGACGTCGACAAGTCCTCTCGCTCTAACAATGCACGTTCTGTAGCCTCAGCAAAGCCTCTCAGAAAAACAGCACTCTCCTGCACGCCAAGCTCTGCCGCCAGAGCGTAGCTCATGACCACCACGGCTGCAGACTGGTTGACCCCATCCTTGGCTACCATTGATTTGAGGTGTGGATCGCCGACGGCTCGATTTCGGTCAGAAAGCACGCTAATTTCAGTGGCCAGTGGTACTCGCTCAAACATTGCAAATGGGTTGACTCGCGCAACTTCGGCCAGCGGCGCTAGTACCTGGCCCAAATAAGATCGGTAATCCGCGCGCGCAAGACCACGACTATGGCGCTTTCGATGTTCTATCAGCGGGTAAATATCAATCGGCGCAATGACCTTATGTGCGGCGAGCGCTGGAACAAACTGATCTTCAAGCCCCATGCCGTCGTCAGACGACTCGCCCACCGGACTTGCTGACCAATCGAGTGTCTCTCCCGATCGCTGATGCGCTCGCATCGTCCCAATGGCCTCTGCTCCGCAAAGCACCACCATTTGAGCGTCGCCACGCGCAATCGCACTGCACGCCTTGGCCGTGTATTGCTGTGGGCTTTGCCCCCCAGCAGTCGCATATCGCGCATGCACGTGTCCTAAATTAGCTTTATTAGCGACCGACCGGGCAAACTGATCACTAAATCCAAACGGCGCGAGCAGTGGCTTAATTCGGTCCGGTACCGAATCAACAAACGTCCGCATCACCATGACTTGATCCACGTGCTGCTCAACGTCTGAGACGCCCAGTGAGTTCAAGGCCTCTTTAACCGCCTCTGCGGCGAGCGCCACGGGGCCCAACCGACGATGCTGCGGACCGAGCCGATCCACCACCTGACTTGCCGCAACCAGCACGGGCATATTGTCCTCGATCTGCACTACTGCTGACCTCCCACAGATATACACATATTCCAAAATTGTCGCGCATTTAGTGACGCGCCGCCCACCAATAAGCCATTAACCTCGGGGTGTTCGGTAAATTGGGTGCAGTTCTCGGGGTTAACACTACCGCCGTACAACACGGGAACATCCACTGCAAATACGCGATCGAGGGTTCGTTTAATATGGCGATGCATCGCAACCACATCGTTTGGTGATGCCGATTCGCCAGATCCAATAGCCCAAACCGGCTCATAAGCAATGATCGGCGCAGTATTTAAGCCCCCACAGGACTCCGTAATCTGTTCCGCAATGACCGACTCGGCACAACCTGATTCTCGCTCACGCAATGACTCACCAACGCAGACAATGGGTCTAAGCCCCTCTGCCTCCAAGCGCGACGCTTTCCGAGCAATCACGGCGTTCGTCTCATTGTGACCCGACCGTCTCTCGGAATGACCGACAATCCCGTAGCGACATCCCAAAGCCTTCAGCATCGCAGCCGATACCTCTCCCGTATGGGCGCCCGGCAAATGAATCGACACGTCTTGCCCGCAAAGCGATGTACCTAATAGACCGGCGGCGTGATGCAAAAATATCGCGGGTGGCGCAACCACGACATCGGCAGTGGTCACTGCGGGGCAATCATTCCAATCACACTCGAACACTCGTACGGCATCGAGGTCGACGGCCATTTTCCAGTTGGCGACTATCAACTTTGGTATCATTCGACTTTTCTCATCGCGGCGTTAGCGGACAAAGCGCTGTTGACTAGACTTGTCCTTATTGTCGCTCAAGGTGAACAGGAATCGTGAAATTTTCAAACTACGCTGAACATTACAGTAGCCAAAGCGGGATCGTCCAGCTCATGGAAGATTTGTCGATAGCCACACCGCCTGGTCAGACCACTTTTCCTCTGGGCGGGGGTAATCCCGCGCACATTCACGAGGTTCAGGAAGCACTCAGAGAGAGCGCCCGAGCCTTAACAGACAGTCGATCGCGCTTTGCCAGCATGATCGGTGACTACGATGCCCCTCAGGGCCATGAAAAATTTAGGTGCGCACTGGCCGCAGAGCTGTCGAACCTGTTCGGACGTCCGATTGGCTCGGAGAATATCGCGATTACCAATGGCAGTCAGGCGAGCTTTGAGATTTTGTTTAATTCTCTGGCAGGTCGCTTTGACGACGACACCTGGCGTGAAATAGCACTGCCCATTGCCCCGGAATACGTGGGATATAACGACATGTCGAGGCAATCGCATTCGATCCTGCGTGCGTCGGCCGCACAGATCGACCTCCTGTCAGACCAACAATTCAAGTATCGCGTCGATACTTCAGCATTTTCCGTTAACCCGGCCACTACGGGCGCGGTCTGCTTGTCTCGCCCGACCAACCCCTCCGGAAACGTGATCTCGGACGAGGAGCTCGCGCGCGTCGCTGCGCAATGCCGAGACGCGGGCGTCCCGCTCATTATTGACAGTGCTTATGGACTGCCCTTCCCCGGAATGATCTACACCGAGGCCACCCCTTTTTGGGACGAAAACACAATTTTATGCTTAAGCTTGTCCAAATTGGGGTTGCCTGGCGTTCGGACGGGCATTGTCGTGGCAGACACCGCAGTGACTCAACTGATTCGCAATGCAAACGCTATTAATGGTCTTGCGCCTGCGCGCACCGGGCCGGAGCTTCTATTGCCACTTATTGAACGTCGGCAGTTATCCGACCTGTGTGAGCGTGTCATCAAGCCTCACTACCTCGCAAAACAGCAACGCGCCATTGACACCATGTTGACAGCGGCTCACGACCTGCCGGTTCGGATTCACAAGCCCGACGGTGCCATGTTTCTTTGGACATGGTTTGAGGATTTACCCGGTGGCACTGATGAACTTTACCGACGCGGGGTCGCTGAAGGCATTATCACCGTGCCCGGCCGACACTTTTTTCAGGGACTTGAGTCCTCCTGGCAACATGCACGGGAATGCCTACGAATAAACTATGCCGGTGAGCCAGAAGTGGTCTGCGAGGGCATAGAACGCCTTGTAAACATTGCCCGGCGCCAATACCGAGGCGCATCATGAATCCATCGACATCTGTATAACTTCTGGTGGCGTGTCATCTCATTCGCCAGTGACCTGAACGGGTCGAAGGCTCGGACAGGGTCAAAAAGGTCGCACGCGGCTCTAATCTGAAGGCATCTTCATCTCGTTAACTGCAATGCCAACCAATTGATCCAGCATGCGTTGTGGTTTGCGGTCGACGCCTAGCCATGACCCAGTCGGCTCAGTATGATCCACGCTCTTAGTTTACGGAACGAGTCACTGCCATGCGCGTAGCCCTTGTGATAGGAAGCCATCGAAAAGATTCTCAAAGTGCAAAGGTTGGACGCTTCTTACAAGAGCAGATTCAGGCACTGGGTGATCACGAGTGTTGGACCTGTGACCTTGGCAAAGACCCTCTGCCCCTGTGGGATGAGGACATTGGGACCGATGCTCCCCACTGGCATGCACTGGATGCGATAAACAAAAACCTAGGGCAAACAGACGCGCTGATCGTGGTTGCGCCGGAGTGGCACGGCATGGTTCCCGCCGCTTTAAAAAACTTCTTTTTGGTCTGCGGTGCAGGCGGAACATTGGCCCATAAGCCTGCGTTAGCCGTAGGCGTATCGGCCGGACCTGGCGGCTCCTACCCGATTAATGAGTTACGAACGAGCAGTTACAAAAACAACCGTCTTTGCTACTTGCCAGAGCACCTAATTGTCCGCAACTGCATGATCGTCATGAATGAGAGCGAAACAGACAACGACACGGAAGAGCACAGCTATGTGTCGGAGCGCAGCGCCTACTGCGTCAGGCAACTGCTCGCTTACGGCGTGGCATTAGCACAGGTACGAGCGTCGGGTGCCGCTGACTTGGATGCCTACCCCAACGGGATGTAAGTTAGGCCAGACGCTGGTAGCCACCACTGAAAAACACCAGTGGCTCGCCTTCTGAGTGTGTCAGTGCGGTGACCTCGCCGACAATAATGTGGTGGTCACCCCCCTGATGAAGCGCTGTGAGCCGACACGACAAGGTGGCGAGCGCATCTTTGACCAGAGGCACACCGGCGTCGTCGACAATTCTGTCCGCAACATCCATTTCGTGGGCCAACGAACGCGCGTAACGATCAGACAGTGCTTGTTGAGAGCTTTTTAGTATCGAAATACCATACCGCTCGCACTCCGTGAACTCTTTAAAACACTCCGACGTGTTTTGAATGCTCCACAACACAAGGGCAGGATCTAGGGACACCGCGGCAAACGAATTCACCGTCATACCGATCGAACGGTGGTCAGACGTTTGTGTGGTCAAAATACAAACCCCGGTAGCGAATTGCCCCAAGGTGTTCCGTAGCGCGCGCGTATCCAAGTTATACCCCCAATAGCTCGAGCGGAGATTAACACAGCGAATCGCATCGAGACGTAATTGCTTTGGCTTAGTGCGGACAGAGGCAAGACATTTTGGTCCCGTCGTCAGCGCGC
>JABIZW010000051.1 GCA_018666295.1 Halieaceae bacterium | reverse complement strand
TCGAGCACCAGAGCACTCGGTGCGGTATTTAAATCAATTAGGTTATAAGCGATGTCCCCACGACTTTTGTTAAGAAGGTCAGCAACATTTAGATTTGCACCGCCCAGAACATTTAAGATGTGGCTGAGGGTTCCGGGGGCGTTACGGTTGGTGACTGTGAGCCTCGAGTCCGTGGTTCGCTCCAGTTCAATCGAAGGGAAATTAACGGCGTTTTTAATATTGCCGTGATCTAAAAAAGCTTTGATCTGATCTGCAGCCATAATGGCGCAATTTTCTTCAGCCTCGGCTGTACTGGCCCCAATATGTGGCATTAAAATCGTATCTTGTCTGTTACGCAGCAGCGGATGTGGAAAGTCGGTCACGTAGGTGCGAAGGGTGCTTTGCTCGAGCGCATCCACAACGGCCGATGTATCGACAATTTGCTCCCTCGCAAAATTGAGGAGACAGGCGTCATCTTTGAAGTAAGACAGTGTATCGGCGTTGATAATACCTCGGGTGCTCTCAAGCACTGGAATATGTAACGAGACATAGTCTGACTGTGAAAAAAGCGACTGCATGTTATCCATTTTCCGAACGGAGCTGGGCAGTCTCCAGGCCGACTCGATGGATATTGCTGGATCGTAACCCACAACGTCCATGCCAAGGTCAAGCCCCAGTCGAGCGATGAGACTGCCAATGGCTCCAAGGCCTAAGACGCCGAGCGTCTTGCCCTGCAGCTCTGACCCAGCAAACTGCTTCTTTTTGGCCTCCATCAATGGGCCCATGTCTTCGGCACTGAGCGAAGGTGCGAGTTCGTTGATGAAGCGCATACCGCCTACGATATCTCTAGAGGCTAACAACATACCGGCAGCCACGAGCTCTTTGACTGCATTAGCATTGGCACCGGGCGTGTTAAAAACGACTACACCACGATCTGTGCAGGCATCGATGGGTATGTTGTTAACACCGGCCCCGGCTCTCGCAATGGCCGTGACTGACGGACCGATGTCTGACGTTGAAAGCTTGTAGCTTCTCAGCAAAATGGCGTCTGGAGCCCCCGTCTCACTGCTCACCTCAAAACAATTTCGGCTGAGTCGATCAAGCCCTTTGGATGAAATTGCGTTGTAAGTTCGAACTTTGTACATGTCTCTCCCGTTTTAATGCTGATTCCTGAGTGCTGCGCGTGAATTTGGCGCATTGACGCCATCACTCACGCGCGGTTTGCAGTGAGCTATTTACTTTCTTTTATTAAAGACGTTACCGACCAAAAAAAAGGGGAGCCATGCTCCCCTTCCTAAAATCCTGACAGCGCTGAATTACAGTAAGGGCGCAATCACTAGACTAACGATCGCCATTACATTGATCAAAATGTTCATAGAGGGGCCCGACGTATCCTTGAAGGGGTCGCCGACAGTATCGCCTACAACAACGGCCGAGTGCGTGTCTGAACCCTTGCCACCAAGATTTCCTTTCTCGACGTACTTCTTCGCATTGTCCCAAGCACCGCCCGCGTTCGCCATCATCAAGGCCATCAAAACGCAACCCAGCAAGGCTCCTGCCAACATACCGCCCAAGGCCGCAGCGCCCAGCAAGAAGCCAACCGCCACGGGTGCCGCTACTGCGATGACGCCGGGCAGAACCATACGCTTAAGTGCTGCAGTCGTCGCGATATCAACACAACGCTCGGTATCGGGGTCAGCCGTGCCCTCAAGAAGTCCGGGTATTTCTCTGAACTGACGTCGGATCTCGTTGATCATGTCAAACGCAGCCTCGCCGACCGCCGTCATGGTAATAGCGGCAATCAGGAAGGGAATCGTTCCACCGATGAACATACCCACGAGTACGATTGGATCTGACAACTCGAGCGAAAATCCAGGGTTGTTGGAGGACACCGTTTCAACAAAAGCGGCGATGATAGCCAGCGCAGCCAAAGCCGCAGCGCCAATCGCAAAGCCTTTACCGATCGCGGCTGTGGTATTTCCAACCTCATCAAGTCCGTCTGTGATTTTGCGTGTTTCTTCGCCCATGCCTGCCATTTCAGCAATACCACCAGCGTTATCGGCGACAGGGCCGTAAGCGTCGATCGCCATAGTAATGCCGACAGTCGCCAGCATACCAACAGCGGCGATACCCACACCGTAAAGTCCGGCGAGTTCAGTGGATGCGAAAATGATTGCCGCCAGAACAAATACAGGCAATACGACCGACTGCATACCCACCGCAAGACCTGTGATCATGACGGTTGCAGGACCGGTTTCGCCCGAAGCCGCGATTCTTCGGACGGGCTCACCGCCTGTGTAGTATTCAGTGATCAGTCCGATCGCCACGCCACCGACTGCACCGGCGACCACGGCAAACCAAACGGAGAGATCAACGCCGAGGTGCTGGACCACGAAGTAAGCCAGTAGAACGAAAATGATTGGGGCTGCAAACGTACCGTATCGAAGCGCTGTCGCTGGCGCAGCAGACGCCGCTGACTTGACGATTAATATGCCAACGACTGACGACAGCAGACCGACCGACGCTAATGCAAGTGGTAAGAACATTAAGCCAGCCTGTGACTCAATGGCCATTGTTGAGGCGATTGCCATACAAGCGATCATCGACCCGCAGTAGCTCTCGAAAATATCAGAACCCATGCCGGCAATATCGCCGACGTTGTCGCCCACGTTATCTGCAATAACTCCGGGGTTACGGGGGTCGTCTTCAGGAATACCTGCTTCAATCTTGCCAACCAAATCGGCGCCAACGTCTGCACTCTTCGTAAAGATTCCGCCACCAACACGGGAGAATAAGGCAACAACCGAGGCGCCCATTCCAAATCCGTGAATCGCGTGAGCCGTTTTAGGATCACCACCGAAGTAGAAATAGAGGCTTCCGAGTCCAATGAGACCCAGTGACGCAACGCATAGCCCCATAATGGAACCGCCGTAAAACGCCACTGACAGCGCACTCGCTGCCCCTTCTGTGTTTGCAGCGATGGCTGTTCGAACGTTTGCCTTTGTCGCCGCGTACATCCCAAGCCATCCCGCGAGCGCCGAAGATGATGCACCGACGACAAACGACAACGCTGTGTCGTTTCCAAGGTCTGACAACAAAATAAGGCCCAGTAATACAACCGCAAAACCCGCAAGGTAGGTGTACTCTCGCTTCATGAACACCATCGCACCCAAGTGGATTTGTTCACCGATCTTCTGCACCTTGCCGTCAGGCACCTCGCGACGAGACATCACCGTGTAAATAAAGAATGCGATCGCTAGACCGACAATTCCTAGTAAAGGCGGTGCTGAATACAGTTGTTCAAGCATTTCGTAGTTCTCCAGAGTTGAAAAAGTAGCGCGAGTGCTGTGCGTGCGGAAAAAATTAGGGGCGGATTATCAGGTAAGCTACGATATTGGGTCAAGTGGTTTGCAAAACCGGTCAGCGCAGTAAACACCACACTCTACAAAGGCCTCATTCGCGAGCAATGGTTTCAGGGGGTGGGTATTTTCGATCGGGTCTGGCTCGATATCGCATATCACTCGACACTGCGGCGAGTCTGGCCGTATTTAAGTTACGTATTTACGGTACGATTTTACTAATCACTATTTGATGTTTCTTATCGCAAGGACTTTTGTGCTCATTCGAAATGCTAGAAAAGAGGATGCGGCGCAGATTTCAGCGCTCAATGACGTGTTTGTGGCAGTGACCAGTCCGATGGACGAGGCCCGATTTCTGCATTTGCTGGCGTTAAGTGCGTATTGCCTCGTCGCCGAAGTTGAGTCGGCTGTCGTTGGGTTCGTGATCGCCATGCGTAGCGGGGTGCCTTATGACAACGACAACTACCGTTGGTTTGACACGCGCTTGAGTGAAATGGTCTACGTGGATCGTATCGTTCTGGCGAGTGATACCCGCAGTCAAGGAATTGGCGCTCAATTGTATGACCGCGTTGGTGAGCTTGCGCTCGCCGATGGCTGCTGTGTAATGACCGCTGAGATGGACCTGGATCCGCCCAATGCGCACTCGTTACATTTTCACGCAAAACGCGGCTTTTGCGAAAAAGGGGAGCGAATTCTCGCGGGTGGTAAAAAGGTTTCTATGCAGTCTTGTCCGCTTAAGTAGTGCGCAGCGTCCTGATCTAGTTGCTCTGCGTCGCGTACACAGCAGAACACTAACTGAGCTTTGGACTTTCAATGCGACCTTTTCTTATTTCTCTGTATTCATGCGTCATTATGCTCATTAGCTCAACCGCGTCGGCAATCGAAGAGCCGTCCTACAATGTTGTGAAGTCGTGGGATGAACCTTCTGTCGAGATTCGCGATTACGACGCGCGAATTTTGGCCGTGACGAAAATGGGACAGGGCGCTAACGCAGGGTTCGGAGTACTTGCAGGCTACATTTTTGGTGGTAATGAAACGGCGCAGGAAATTGCCATGACCGCACCGGTTCAGCGAACGATGCCGGCCCAAGCGAGTGAGGAAATGGCCTTCGTCATACCCAGTGAGTTCGCGATGGACGAGTTACCAAAACCGAATGATGACCGAGTGGCGTTTCGCGAAGAGCCCGCGTATCGAGCAGCAGCGATTCGTTTTAGCGGTTGGGTCAGTGACAAAAAAGCGGAGCAATACTGGCAAACGTTGTCCAGCTTTCTCGCATCAAAAGGGATTCAGCCACTCGGAGATCCCACATTAAATCAGTACAACCCTCCGTGGACGCCGCCTTTTATGCGACGCAACGAAATTATTGTGGCGGTCGCGTACTAAACGAGCACAGTCAGTAACCTTTGGTGGGCTCGTAGACGTCGATCAAGGGCTTTCCCTCAATGAATCGCGAGAGATTGTTTGTCATGGCTTGGCCCACCAAGCGAGACATGGTTGGGGCTGCCGTATGCGACGTAACGTAGACGTTGGACTCAAGCCAGTAGGGGTGTGACTCCGGCAATGGCTCCTGATCAAAGACGTCCAGAACCGCGGCCTTCACGTGTCTCTCCTTTAGCGAACTGAGTAAGGCCTCGTCGTCGATGGCATTTCC
>JABIZW010000052.1 GCA_018666295.1 Halieaceae bacterium | reverse complement strand
TTGGACGTGGGGACAGAAGAAGATCGCCAGCGCTACATTAAGAATATTCTGACTGGCGATGAAATCTGGTGTCAGGGCTTCTCCGAGCCAGACCACGGCTCGGACTTGGGTAACGTACAGACAAAAGCGGTTCGTGATGGCGATGAGTATATTGTCAACGGCAGCAAAATCTGGACGACTTTGGGTAACTACGCAGACCACATGATTCTGCTGGCCCGTACCGACAACACGACCGCACGAAAATACGATGGTTTGTCGTTTTTCTTATCGCCCATGCGCGTGCAGGGTATTGAGGCGCGTCCCATTCGTAAGGTCACGGGTGAATACGGTTTTAACGAGACGTTTTTCACTGATGCACGAATTCCCGCCGCTTGCCTGCTCGGTGACGAGGGTGGTGGTTGGCGCATGGCCATGAAAACACTCGAATACGAGCGCGGTGTTATCGCAGGTCAGGCGAGTGCGCACTCTATGCAGTCGATTGGTCTGGAAGATCTGATGGACGCCATGCAGGACTTCGAGCGGGACGGTGCGCCTATTTTGCAGGATGCGATGATTCGCGACGAGCTCGTCAAGCTGGCCATTGAGGCAAAAGCCAATTCGATCAGTGATCGACGAGCGGCTATTCCTGCGCTTAATACCGATCACCCCTTCGGTATTGCACTCTCAAATAAGTATCGTCATACGGAATACGCTCGGCGCCTGAAAATGATGGGGGCCCACGTGCAAGGTCCGCAGGGCGCTCTTTTTATGGATGACGATCAGTCCTACAAAGGTGGATTTTGGCAGCGCGCCTACTTCGCAAATTTCGGCACCACGATTGGCGGAGGTACGACCCAGATCCAAGCTAATATTATCGGCGAGCACGTGCTCGGCCTGCCAAAGTCTTAAGGGGGCAAGAGCATGAGCGCCATTATTGGAAGTAAAAAGATCGATTTCTCCGACGAACAAAGCATGCTTTTGGACGTGGCTCGCGAGTTTGTCAAAGACAAATCGCCCGGCAGCGAAGTGCGACGATTGCTCGAGAGCGAGGAGGGCTTTTCCCAGCCGGTCTGGCAGGAGCTCGTGGATTTAGGGTGGACCGGTATTAATCTGCCTGAGTCTGTCGGGGGCTCAGGCTTAGGTATTGGTCCCCTCATTCCAGTGATCGAGTCGATGGGTAAAGGCCTCATGGGTACGCCATTGGTCTCCACGGTGCTGGCGTCAGAGCTTATTCGACGGGCGGGAGGCATCGCCGAGGAAGATGTTCTTGAGGACATTTCCGGTGGTGTTGCGGCTACGGTGGCCTACCTTGATCACAGCGATTGGGGAGGGGCTAATTCGGCAGTCACGGTTGCAGAAGACGGTCTTTTGTCGGGTCGTAAGTTCATGGTGTCCGATGCAGCACATGCGGCCTGGATCGCCGTGGTGGGTACGAATTCACAGGGTGAGGCGGTGGTTGCGCTGGTTGCGGGAAGTGATGTCTCGGCGCAGGTACAAGAACCCCACGCCTTGATTGACCTGACCAAGCGAGCCGCGACCATCGACTTTACTGGGATCAAAGCACGACGTGTCTTGTCGAGTGAAAAAGTGGCCCCGGCTATTCGAGATTACTTACTGATTGGTGCCTTGCTGACGGCGGCCGAAGCCGTTGGATCAACGTCTGCTTGTCTCTCGGGTATTGTCGATTACCTTAAAACGCGCAAGCAGTTCGGTAAGCTGATTGGCTCGTTTCAGGCGCTAAAGCACCCCACCGTCGATATTTACGTCGGTATGGAGCAAGCGCGATCACTGGTTTATCACGCGTCCAGTGAGATCGGTGAGGGTCCTTTGAGCACAGAGGCCGAGGTCGCGTGTCGCATGGCCAAGGCCCAAGCGTCGGACACGATTCAATACGCGGGTGATCGGTCGGTGCAATTCCACGGTGGATTCGGTTTTACCTGGGAATGTGACTCTTCGCTGTTCATTCGCAGAGCAGCGTGGAGTCAGCAGCAATTTGGCGACGCAATGCATCATCGGAAGCGTCTTGCACCGTTATTGCTCGATACGCTGTAACGGCTCAATCGAGAGGCGACTTTTTGGTGTCTCAAAAACGACTTTGAAAGTGCTGTGCCACGGCCACAGGGTGGTTCCGCTCCGCGCAGCTCTCTCAAACGTCGGTACCACCAAAAAAAAATGGCGCTTTGCCAAGACTTTCCTATGTTTTAAGCGAACACATCTAATTGTTCGATCTAACTAAAACTAAATTGGGGAAATTCAAATGAAGACCATCAGTAAAATACTTGGACCTCTCTTTATTTGCGCTTGCGCGAGTGCGCACGCAGAGCCGGTCATGAGCTTAATTACAGTCAATACTAATGATGCGGCGGGTTACGCGGCGTGGGCAAAAGGCAGCGCAAAAACCATAGCGACCGCTAATGGTGCGATGGCAATGGGCCTTTGCTCCCCGACCTCAGGTGCGCAAAAGATGGGAGATCATTACCTATGGTCATTTTTTGACTCTCAAGAAGCAGCTTGGAGTGTCGATCCCATGAACGCTGTGGTGCGGGCAGAAGTTGCGAAATTGGACGTAAAACGCGAAGTGAGAATGTGGGACAACTGGCGAATCGTTCGTGCCGCCGAGGTTTCCGGAAAAGCCCACTATTACAACTTGCATGTGAAGACCGATAATCCAAGTGGCTACATCGCGGCATTGGATAAGATTCATGCGGAAATGAAAAAGCGCGACTTAGATGTCACGATGCAGGTGTACATGGGCGACACGGGTGAGACTGCGGGATTACTCATGGTTTCGTTTGGGTCTTCAGACCGGGCCGAGGTGGGTCGTATGCTCGATACCCGAACTGAAGACTGGTTTACCGACATCATTTCGGGGCTTGAGGGCAAGCGAGAAATGGTTCATGGTTTCTCGTTAGTGTGCGAGACGTTTTATGCCGCTCAGATGTAGACAGTGCTCTTTTTTGAATAAGAAAAGCCCCGATTTCTCGGGGTTTTTTTTGCCTGTTGCGAGCAGTCGATCGCGTTGTAGAAAGCAAAAAAGACAGTCTTGTCTAACCTTATCCGCCCGATCAATGCGTCTGAAGCGACGGTTGCGTCGTAGGGTCTGTCATGAATGATTCAAAGCTAATTGTGGTCCTTGGCGACCAACTGAGCCCTAGGCAGCCCGCCCTTCGTCAGGCGCGTCCCGGTATCGACGTCATTTTGCTCGCCGAGGTTTGGGAGGAAGCGAGTTACGTCAGGCATAACCGCCACAAGATCGCGCTCTTGTTTTCAGCGATGCGCCACTTTCGCGATGAGCTGGAATCGGCCGGTCATCGCGTTCACTACATCACCATTGATCAACGTGTGCCGAGTTTTGAAATGGCGGTAAGGGTGGTCCTCGATTCGTGCGACGTGAGCGAGCTCCTTGTCTGTGAGCCGGGTGAGTACCGGTTGTTGGACGAATTTCGCGGTTGGCAAGACGCGCTCAACGTACCGGTTTCTGTCTTGGAGGACGATCGTTTTTTGGCCTCTCACGCGGACTTTACGGCATGGGCAGACGGAAAAAAGCAGCTGCGTATGGAATTCTTTTATCGAAAAATGCGCGCGCGATACCAGCTCTTAATGGAGGGTTCTGGACCGGCGGGGGGTAAGTGGAATTACGACGCCGATAATCGGGCCGGTTGGCGAAACCAGCGTGATATTCCAGATCGTGTGGACGCTCCGATTGACGCGATTACCCGTGAGGTTATTGATACGGTTAACACGTACTTCCCTGAAAACCCTGGAGACCTCTCACATTTTCGTCTTGCTGTGACGCGAGAAGAAGTAGGCCGTCAGTTCGATTGGTTTTTGGAGCACGCACTCGCTGACTTTGGTGCGTACCAAGACGCCTTGGCTGAAGAGTCGCCTTGGGTATTTCACGGACTCATTTCCATGTACATCAATTGCGGCCTCCTTGAGCCATTGGAGGTTTGCGAGAGGGTCGAAAAGGCCTGGCAACAGGGGGCCTGCTCACTGTCCACTGCGGAGGGCTTTATTCGTCAAATTCTGGGATGGCGCGAATACATTCGAGGCATTTACTGGTTGCTCATGCCCGAGTACAAAAACAGGAACGCGCTATCCGCCAATCGACCGCTACCCAACTACTTTTGGACCGCAAATACGGAAATGCGCTGCCTGAGTCGCGCTATCGAGCAGTCTCTAGACCACGGTTACGCCCATCACATTCAACGGTTGATGGTGATTGGCAATTTCGCACTGTTGACGGGACTTGATGTAGCCGAGGTGTGCGATTGGTATCTTGGGGTTTACGTGGATGCCTACGAGTGGGTTGAGCTTCCAAATACACTGGGAATGGCGCTTTATGCCGACAATGCCGTTATTGCAAGCAAGCCCTATGCGGCGAGTGGCAAGTACATTCAGAAGCAAGGAAATCACTGTCAGCAATGTCAGTACAAACCAACTAAAGTCACGGGGCCAGACGCGTGTCCGTTTAACAGCCTTTACTGGCGCTTTATAGATCAGCACCTCGACCGGTTTGGCGGCAACCCTAGAATGGGGTTGGTCGTTGCTAATTGGCGTAAACGCGACCCTGAAGAGCGCGCGGTGATTGTTCAATGGGCCGACCAGATGATCGATCAGTGGACTTAAGGCTTATTCTTCAGGGTATAGCGGCGGCTCGCGCAGCGCTTCGAGCAGTAGACGACCGACTCCCAGTTGAGCCGCCACTTCGCCCGCCAAGCAAACGGACGATCGCAGACTGGGCAGATTTTGGTGGGAAGATCAGATTTTTTCACTGTCAATCGGCCAATCTGCGGCGTCGGTTACGAAGTCAGGTTGCAAGGGACGAACACCGCCCCACTTCGCAACAAACGTGCCTTCGGGGTCATGCTCTGCTGTCTGCTTTTCGAGATTGAAGTGGCGTCCACCGCGCGGGTCGCTGCCGACGCCTGCAATGTATTGCCAGTTACCGTAGTTACTGCCGACGTCGTAATCGATGAGGTGTTTTTCGAAAAATGCGGCACCAAACCGCCAGTCGCCCTCCAGTTCATTGATCAGGCAGCTAGCGACGATTTGTCGGCCGCGATTGCTCATCCAGCCGGTGGCGACAAGTTGGCGCATGAGTGCATTAACAATCGGGTGGTTGGTGTCTCCCGCGCACCACCTCGCAAAGTTGCGAGGCTCAAACGTCGAGCGCCTCGGCTTACCGGTCTTACCTGAGAGCAAAAACAGCGACTTTCCGTCTGCCTGAGCACGCCAGTAGAAAAACTCACGCCACAACAGCTCAAAGAAAAGCCAGTAGGTTGACTCGTTGGCGGTATTTTCGCGCTCAAAATCAAAAATCGCATGAGCGACTTCTCGCACTGACAAATTACCGTTGGCCAGCCAGGGCGAGAAAGTGCTGGACCCGTCAAATCCGTCGAGACAGTTACGCGTGGCTTTATAGGTGGTAATCGCCTCGTCATCAAAAATAAACTGTTTTACACGCCTCAGACCTGCCGCCCGACCGCCGGGAATAGGCAGCCCCGGGTGGGGCTTATTGTTCGACAGAGGAATTTCATCAAACTGCGCAGACGGGGGTGCGGGAAGATGCGAGACTGCAGGTCGAGGTCCTCTGACCAGGAGCTTTTCAACTTTACGCCTAAAGGGTGAGAACACGAGAGGCAGGTCGTCCAGCGTCATGGGTAAGTCAAGCTCAGCAAAGAGCGTATTACCGCGATGGACCTGTACTGGTATATCCAGTTTGTCAGTCAGGTAATCGACAGCACACTTTTCTTCCCAGCCCGGATGATCACTCACGCTGACCTCCGTGATTGCAAAGCGATCGACGAGGTGAGGGATCACTAGCTCTGCTGATCCCTCAAGCACGAGGAGGTCTTGACCCATCTGTTGCAAGTCTTTTTTAAGTAAGATCAGTGATTCGCGCAGGAAACGCTCGCGCTGGGGCCCGATGCCGGTCAGGTTGCACCATGGTTTTGGCTTTGGCATGAGGTAAAGACAGAGCAGTGAGTCCGAGGCTGCGTGACTTGCAAGCGCTGGGTTGTCATTGAGTCGCAGGTCCGATCTGAACCAGTGAAGATGGCGCATTTAGTGTTGCCTCGTGTCTATTACCTTCTTTACTCGTGCCAGTGGCAGTCAGACTCTGGCACGTGGTATTGAACCACGACGAAGGCGCGACGCTCACGCCCTGTTTTTTTTGCATTCAAACGCTGGGTGGGTCTATGCTTCCCGCTCTTTAATGAACAAGGTTTTCAACATGAGTTCCCATGACGCGCTCCTGAGTCCGGTCAACGTAGGTGGTCTTCAATTGAACAACCGTGTCGTCATGGCACCCATGACTCGGAACCAGTCTCCGGATAACACACCCAACGACGGCAATGTCGAGTACTACCGAAAGCGTGCGGCGGGGGGTGTGGGTTTGATTGTGACCGAGGGCACCTGTGTCGATCACATCGCCGCCAGTGGTTATCCAGGCGTCCCTTATATTCATGGCGAAGAGCGACTCGCCGGTTGGAAGCGCGTTGTGGATGCGGTCCATCAGGAGGGCGGTAAGATTGCGCCGCAGCTTTGGCACGTGGGTGGCATGCGTAAACGTGGTGTGCTCCCTGAAGGCGATGTCGATGGCTACGCCCCATCGGGCATGAATATGCCCGGAAAGGTCAATCGCCATACGATGACGACGGCGGATATCGATGACGTCATTGCCGCCTTTGCGAAGGGTGCACGTGACTCACAAGCCATTGGTTTTGATGCGATCGAAATACACGGTGCTCACGGTTATCTGCTGGATCAGTTTCTGTGGGAGGGCACCAACCAACGCGACGACACTTACGGCGGCTCTATGGCAGGGCGCGGTCAGTTTGTCGCAGAGCTCGTCGCCGCCTGTCGCGCCGAGGTGGGAAAGGACTTCCCTATTATTCTTCGGTGGTCGCAATGGAAGCAACAAGACTACACGGCCCGTCTTGCGCACACCGAAGAGGCACTCTCGGGCTTCCTTGAGCCGCTCGTGGATGCCGGCGTGGACTTGTTTCACTGCAGTCAGCGCCGGTTTTGGGAGCCTGAATTTGAGGGCAGCGACCTGAATCTTGCCGGTTGGGTCAAGAAATTGACCGGCTTACCCACCATTACCGTGGGCAGTGTCAGCCTTGATGCGGACTTTATTCCTGATCCGGGAGAGGTGGGCTTCAGTGCGGCGAAACCCGCGTCGCTTGATCGGCTGATTGCAATGTTGGAGCGTGGCGATTTCGACTTGGTCGCCGTCGGTCGAGCGTTGATTGCAAACCCTGATTGGGTCAAAGTGGTTGAGCGCGGTGATCTCAACCATTTAGCCGCATTTGAGAAGCCGATGTTGATGACCCTTGACTAAGGTGGCGCGCCTGCACGGCGAGAAATGAGCAGGCAGTAGGCCGACATTATTTAACGATGACACAAGACTGTAAAAAAAGCCCAGTACACTCAGACAGCATAAAAGGTCTGACCGAGCACTCACATCACTTTCCCTAACGAGGAGTACCAATGAATTATTTGCGCAGAGCAATGAGCACTGTCCTTACGGTGACATTGTCATTAGTCATGTCGACAGCGGTATTGGCGAACACGACAACGTCGTCAATTCGTGGCAGCGTCGCTACACAAGCAGGACAAACGTTCTCAAATGCGGCGGTCACGATCACACATACGCCATCTGGGACAGTTTCGCGGACAACGACAAATTCAAGTGGTGCGTTCTCGGCAAGAAGCTTACGTGTTGGTGGTCCGTATTCGATTTCGGTATCGGGGCCTGGTTTTGAAAACGCGAAAGTTGACGATGTCTATCTAAGCCTTGATCAAGGGATGAGTGTCCCGGTCGTTGTGCGGGCGAGTGGCGCGATGGAAGTTGTCGCTGTCACGGCTCAGCGCTTGGGTCAAACTGGCTTTAAGAACGAAGGTTTGAGCACGAGTTTAGGGCTGGAAGCTTTGCAAGAGGTGATCTCAATCGATCGAGATATTACTGATGCGGCTCAGCTTGATCCGTTTGCAGCAGTCAATGTGCAAAGCGGCGGTGCCAAAGAACTGACGATTGCCGGAGCGAATAACCGCTTTAACTCGCTCACCATTGATGGTGTTGCGCTCAACGACAGGTTTGGTCTTAACGCCAATGGTTATCCATCGCAGCGGTCGCCTATTTCCTACGACGCGATTGAGTCACTGTCCATTCAAACAGCGCCTTTCGATGTTGAATACAATGGATTTACCGGTGGCACGATCAATGCAGTGACAAAGTCGGGCACTAATACATTCGAAGGCTCTGTCGGATATTATTCTACTGATGACAGTACGATCGGCGATAAGAACGGCGATGATGAGTTCGATTTCAAATTCGAAGAAGAGACCTTTGTAGCGACCTTTGGCGGTCCGATTATCAAAGACAAGCTCTTTTTCTTTGTGGCGTACGACAAGTATGAGGAAATTGCACCCTTGCAAAATGGGCCTGCGGGTTCAGGCGCACTTAATACGGAGCAAGACATTACTCTTGACGATGTTGCGCAGGTGGCTCAAATCGTCAGCGACGTGTGGGGCTTCGATATTGGTGGGTTCAATAAAGGGCCTGCGGAAGACGAAAAGGTTCTCGCAAATGTCGATTGGAATATCAGTGAGAATCATCGCGCTAAGCTGACGTACATTAAGACCGAAGGAAATACGATCAGGGAACAGAATGGTAATAACTTTTTAGCGTCAGATAATACGTTGGGTGCGTCATCGGCGTGGTACGACCGCTCCGAGGAAGTAGAGAGCGTCATTGGTCACGTATTCTCTGATTGGTCGGATAACTTCTCAACAGAGATCAAAATTGCAAGTACGACGCAATCAACTGGACAGAATTCATTAAACGGTGCCGAGTTCCCGTCGATGGCTGTCCTTCTTCGCGAGTCGGAGGGTGAGGAAAACTATCTGGTGTTTGGCCCAGACCGATTCCGGCATGGAAATGAACTCGATCAAGACTTTTTTCAAATTAAGTTTGTTGCCGAGTATGTGCTTGGGGATCACTTGTTGAAGATGGGTGTTGAACGAGAAGAAGTGGACGTCGATAACCTGTTCGCGCAGAACTCCGAGGGCTCTTACGTCTTTGACAGCGTCGCTGACTTAGAAAACGCGACAGCATCAGGGCTTTTATACGATAACGCGATCACCAATAACGAAAACGATTTAAGGGCTATTTGGGGTTACGACTACCAGTCGTTATACATACAAGACAGCTGGAATGTGAGCGCTGATTTGGAGGTTGATTTTGGTGTTCGTTACGATAAGTACTCCAGTAACGGATCCATTCGTGCAAACTCTAATTTTGAAGATCGATATGGGTACTCCAATACGAAAGACATTGACGGTCTTGATGTCATTCTCCCCCGGCTTTCTTTTAAATGGTATGTCTCTGAAAACACCACTGTTCGCGGTGGTATCGGCAAATTTTCCGGTGGCTCGCCCGGCGTTTGGATTTCAAACAGCTACTCAAATGACGGCGTAATTTCTGACAGTTCGAACGCCTTTGGTGTTGTGGCGGTGCCAACGACACCAGATGCCGCCACGGGTCAGTATATCCCCACGGATGTGCTTTCGGCGCTCGCAAATGAATCACCCGATGGATCTGTCAATGCGTTGAGGCCAGATTTTGAGATCCCCACCACAACGAAACTTAGCCTGGGTGTCGCGCATCAAATCGATCTCGGTGCTCTGGGTGAGGAGTGGTTGCTTTCGGCCGACATCTTGCACAACACGTTAGACAATGCATCCTACTGGTACGATCAGCGTTGTGAGCAGCCCGTCGCGACAGCACCCGACGGCCGAGGTGTCTATGACTGCGGCGGTGCTCCAGAAGCCCTTGCAGTGGGCTCTTTTGACGGAGGGAAGAGTACGTTATTCGCGCTTTCAGCCTCCAAAGACTGGACGACCAGCGTTGGTCGCTTTGACCTATTTGCGAGTTATACGCATGCCGACGTGAAGGACATCGGTTACGGTACCTCATCAACTGCAACGTCTAACTACTCTGACTTTGCGGCGTATGATCGTCAAAGCCCTCGCGAGGGCACCTCGAACTTCCAGGTAGAGCACATGTTTAAGTTGCGTCTGAACTGGCGGAAAGAGTTAATTGACGGCTATGAGACAAAAGCCTCGCTATTCGCAACACGACGCAGTGGGCAGCCTTACAGCTATACGTTTTCGGAGAACAATAATTGCGTGCTTGATCTCAATGGTGGGCGTTGTGCACGAGAGAGTCGAAATGATGATGCCGGTCACCTGCTCTATGTTCCCGATGGCATCAATGATCCTTTGTTCTCAGCGGCCTCGTTCGGTGGTGTCGTGGCTGATCAGCAAGCGTTTATCGATTACATCAATGGGTCGGAGCTTGCGCGGTATGCGGGCGGCATCGCACCTCGTAACGGCGATAATTCGTCAATGACGACAATGGTGGATCTTAGGATTCAGCAGGAGTTGCCAGCTTTAAACCCCGAACACTCCTTTAAATTATTCTTTGATATCGAGAACCTTGGGAACTTGCTGAATGACGACTGGGGTCGCATTGAGCGGACGCGGTATGAGTATGAGAGAGATGTCGTGTCTGCGGTAATTAATAACGGACAATACGAGTACTTAAGCTTAAACAGCGATAGCAGTATTAAGAACTTCGAGGTGTTGAGTCAGTCAGTTTGGCAAATTCAGATTGGTTTAAAGTATGACTTTTAAGAGCGCCTGGATGCATTGAGGTCTGACGCCACAGTCACGTCACTTAAAACCCCGGATTCCCGGGGTTTTTTTTGGTCAGAAAAACGCCTTTCCAGTTTTATATATTCCTTATGGTTATTAATTATTAAATTAAAATATATAAAAATAAATAATACCAATTTTAAATCGTTACCTTATATGTGTTTTTAAGTAACATAAGGGCTTCTGAAGTACCCCCTCAAACAAGGAAAATGCGTCATGAACGGTAACATCCCCAGCTGGCTGAACACAGCGAGCACCGCACTGACTTTCTCAGTCGTCGTCTCAGTCATGTTTTACTCTGTAGGTTCAATGGTTTAGTGCTTACACGTTGGGCAGGTCGATATGTATGGGTCGTACCCGTGGTGTTGACGCTCACGTTACTGACAGACCGAGGCCTTGCCTCGACGTCGCGAAGTCCAGCAGTTCAGCCCTCAAGGGCTCTGACACCGACCTACATCCCAGCGCAATAACGTCGTGAAAGTTTCGAGTTGATTGGCGCGGTACTGCCGTGTCAGGTCAAAGGAATTGCGACCGTTACTGGGGACTGAAAGGCCTCAATTGCGGGCTTTTTTGTTTGGATGACTTCTTAAATACCGGTATGGTGACGCCTTAATCTTCTCGGGACGAACCATGCACAGTGTCATCGGTATGCTGGCCATTGTAGGCTTCGCTTATACACTTTCATCAAGTCGACACAGCGTTGCTTGGAAAACGGTCACTATTGCCTTCGCCATTCAGTTCACCGTTGGAGGCGTCGCTCTCTTCACCACTTGGGGAAACCGCGCCTTGAGCTCGGCCGCCGACGCCACAGGCGCACTATTGGGTTATTCACGCGCCGGAATTGACTTTATGTTTGGTCAGCTTGCGGCTTACGACGGTCCGATTGGATTTGTTTTTGCGGTTAATGTGCTCCCGGTCGTCGTATTCTTTAGTGCCTTTATTGCTGTTTTGTACCACCTCGGAATTATGATGTGGATCGTTCGTATTTTGGGCGGCGGCCTGCGTCGTTGCTTAGGAACCAGTCACGCCGAGTCCATGTCGGCTGCAGCTAATATTTTCGTTGGGCAGGCAGAGGCGCCGTTGGTCGTAAAGCCTTTTATTCCCAGAATGACGCAATCGGAGTTGTTTGCGATCATGGTCGGTGGACTATCAACCATCGCAGGGTCGGTGATGGCCGGTTACGTCGCGCTTGGGATTCCGCTTGAGTACTTGGTCACTGCTAGCTTCATGGCGGCGCCAGGCGGTCTTATGATGGCGAAGTTGATCGAGCCAGAGCAAGCTGTCCCTGTCGTTCCTGACCAGGACGATCAGGCAACGACCCCACGATACGTCAACATTATTGATGCGGCAGCCTCTGGTGCGCTCGACGGTCTTCGCATGGCGGCGGCGATCGCTGCAATGCTGATTGCATTCGTTGCGTTAATCGCTCTTGTTAACGGAATTCTTCAGTATTTTGGCGCGTTTGTTGGCTTTGAGAGCATTACCTTAGAGATGATCTTAGGTGTTTTACTCAGCCCTGCCGCCTGGCTACTCGGAGTGCCCTGGGCTGAAGCATCAACAGTGGGCAGTTTAATTGGGCAAAAACTGATTCTTAACGAGTTCGTTGCATACGTGGCGTTTTCTGAGGTGAGCGATACGCTCTCGCCCATTTCACAAGCCATTGTGATTTTTGCGCTGTGTGGCTTTGCTAACTTGTCGTCAATTGCGATTTTACTCGGGGGTCTTGGCGCCATTGCGCCGACACGGCGTGACGACATTTCTCGATTAGGCGTTCGCGCGTTGATAGCGGCGACCCTTGCGAATCTGATGAGCGCGTCGCTTGCAGGGTTCTTTTTGTCGTTACCGGGCGCTGCCGGGTGATGACTGACGTGCAGGGCAAAGCTGTCTGCCGTCAGCCTGACGAGCTTCCACTCATTGACTACACCCGCGACACCGCGAGCGCAGAGTTTTTTGAAAGCCTTAAGTCTTTTGGCTTTGCCACACTCATTGCCCATCCACTGGACATGGCGCGGGTTGAACGGATTTATCAAGAATGGCAGACGTATTTTAGCTCCGGCAGTGCAAGCGAGTTCGCCATGGACAGTGAAAAGCAAGACGGCTACGTTGCCTTAGACCAGGCCGAGAGTGCCAAGGGACAAGCTGTACGCGACCATAAAGAGTATTTTCAATATTACAGTTGGGGCCGCTGCCCCAGCCACCTAAAGGCGGACCTTGATGCGCATTATCAGGACTGCCTTGAATTTTCGTCTACGCTGTTAACGTGGGTGGCGATGCATTTACCCAAAGACATTACCGAGGCGCTGTCGATGCCTTTGGAGTCGATGATAGCGCAGAGTGCGCAGACGATGCTGCGCGTGCTTCACTACCCACCGATAGGCGCGGGCATAGAGCTTCCGAGAGCCGCCGCGCACGAGGACATCAACTTGCTGACCGTTCTACCCGCGTCTGACGGGCCCGGTCTTGAGTTGCAGCGCGTTGACGGCGGTTGGCTTGAGGTGATCAATCGCCCGTCACAGGTTGTGGTTAATATTGGCGATATGTTGCAAGAAGCCACGGGTGGGTTTTTGCGTTCGACCACTCATCGAGTGGCAACGCCGAGCGAAGGTCAGGCTCAGAAAGGTCGTATGTCGCTGCCGCTTTTTTTACATCCTCGCCCAGAGGTGGTGTTGTCGCCGCGGTATACCGCAAACAGTTACCTTTCAGAACGGTTACGTGAACTCGCGCTCACCTAGATTGGCTGACGAGCTGCTGGCCTGCTAGGCCAAGCAGAATGACCACGAGTCCGAGAAGCGTGCTTTGAGAGATGGGCTCGCCCAGTACGGTAGTGATCAAAACGAGCGATATCGGCGGTGCTAAGAAGATCAGACTACTGACTCGAATAGGATTGTCTGT
>JABIZW010000085.1 GCA_018666295.1 Halieaceae bacterium | reverse complement strand
GTGTCCGAGGGCCAAAACCGAGAAACATGCGTGAGTATTCCAAGATCAACACGGCCCCCTCCCGACGCACAGCTCTCAATAGCGACATTTGGAAATGCGGCACGAACGCGACCCAGTAGGGCGTAGAGCGCCTGCGTCTGCTGATGGATCGCGTGGTGCTTTTGCGACGTTCCCGCCTGGTGAATATCGCGGTTCATATCCCACTTTAGATAGCGAATGTCGTGCGCCGAGAGGAGCTTTTGTATTTTACCGAAGAGATAGTGCGTGACCTCCTCTTGACTTAAATCCAGGACGTACTGATGCCGCGCTTCGTTGGGTAAGATTCCCTCGTGGTTGAGAATCCAATCAGGATGCTCACTGAACAGAAGACTATTTGCACTGACCATTTCGGGCTCTATCCAGAGTCCGAACTCCATGCCGTGTGCTTGGCACGCTGCCACAATGGGGAATAGCCCATTGGGCAGTTTATGCGAATCGACTTCCCAGTCACCCAGCGCCCGTTTATCGTCATGACGCCCTAAAAACCACCCGTCATCGACAACAAAGCGCTCGATGCCTAATGCAGCAGACTCGTCAATGAGCGCCATCAACGACGTTTCGTCGATATCGAAGTAAAGCGCTTCCCACGTATTAAGCTGGACTGGTCGTGGAGGGCTGGACGCGGGCCAGGTGTCGCCGAACTGAGAGCGAATCATTTGGTGAGCGGTTTGAATGAGGGGGTTCATGCCTTCACTGCTGTGACACAGGAATACCGACGGGCTTTTATAGACTGCACCGGGTGCCAATTGTATTTCGCCGGGTCTGAGTAATTCCCCCAGTTGCACCACGCGTCTGCCATCGGCCAGCTGCTCGACTCGTATTTGATGATTACCGCTCCATCCGAGGTGAAGCGAGAGCGCGGTGCCACTTTCAGTGGCCGTATGGGCTTCCATAAGTGTGATTGATGGGGGCATGTGGTGCGAAGTACGGCCTGTCCAGTTTTCTCTTACGTAAGCCGCCTTAGGGAGTGTTTGTCGCGCGCTTTGAAACTCATAGCCCCATCGACCACTGCGTTCCAAAAACGTCGTCAAATGATCGGGTACCGGCAGTGTTAGCGCGCACGTATCAAGCGACAGTGACGTGTCTGTGGATTGATTTCTAACACTGACTGAGAGCTCCAGGGAGCGTGTCTCTGCGTGAAGACTGATGCAGTGGGTGACCTCGACTTGACTTCGCTCACAGAGACTCTGCAGTAACAGCTTTCTCGGTGACAGGTCGGCTGTGATTACGCGTGGTCGGAGTTGCCAGTGCGCGTGGTCACGCTGGGTTTCAAGGCCCAAATGACCAAGGTAACTTTCACCGACAGTGGGTGTCAGCGAAATACTGGGCTCGACTGGGAGCGATGCTGGTGCTTCCGGGCGATCCAGTTGCGTGAGCTGAGCGAGCGTGGGTTGCGCGAGTGCGTCGCCAAAATACGAGAGCACGGGCTGGCCACTTCGGCAGTCGATAACGACCGAAGCGGTTCCGTTACGCAGGTGATAAAACGGCTTTAAATCATTTGTCATGCGCGCGCTGACCCCAATGTGCACCGGCACTAGAGTACAGCGCCAAGGCTTCAGATACACTCATTGCCTATCGCGGAGAAAAGCCGGCGCGTCGCGCCCTTGTAAGCGCGAAAAACCGATCAGAAAAACCGATAAGAAGGACCGACAAAGAGGCACCATGCGCTGCAGATTTCAAAGCAAGCAAAACACCGTTGCGCTCGGGGGGGTTGACGATCCCCAGCGACTCGGTTTGGTGCCTGTCCAGACGAGGCGTTCAATCGCCAAAACCATTAGTAATAGCGCGTTACGAGCACTGGTTTCAATGACATTGGCGGTGTTTTGGATCGCACCTGCGTCCGCCCAGGTCGAGTCGGGCCAAACAGTACTCATTGATCAGTGGCAGGGCTTTTGGTTGGGCCAGTCGATCGGCAACTGGACCGGACTTATTACTGAAATGGACAAAGTGGGAGGGCAGGGTCGTCAGGGAGAATTCTACACCCGGCAAGACTGGGCCGGTTTAGACGAGCCGGCCATTTGGAGTGATAAGCCCAGTGAAGTCTCGAACACCATTGATTTTATTCTACGGCGCCCTGGCGAGACATGGGGCGCGGACGACGACACTGACATAGAGTACATGTACCTCTGGACGATGCACCGTTTAGGCAAGGCGAAACTGACACCAAATGAGATAAAAGAGGCCTGGTTGCGGCATATTTATGACGAGCAAACCCCCACGCCTTTTGGCGTCGACGAGTCTGGCTACCAGAACTATTTGTGGGTTTCTAATCAAGCCGCTCACGCGCTGATGCTTGAGGGAGTTGTGCCCCCTCAGACTAGCGCGCCATCGAACAATCCGCACGGCGACATGATCGACGCACAACTGACCACGGAAATCTTTGGTCTTTTGGCCCCGGGGCGTCCGGGTGTTGCACTCGACCTTGCTTACTTGCCTGTGCGAACGGCGGGCGCCGGCGACGCCGTGCTGGCCGCTGAGTTTTACATTGTGCTGCACGCACTTGCCGCCGAGCGGCCACGAGGCGCCGTGACTACCGAGGACGTATTCAACATGGCGCAAGTGGCGAGGAGGCACCTCCCTGAGGGGTCGACTCCGGCGCGT
>JABIZW010000094.1 GCA_018666295.1 Halieaceae bacterium | reverse complement strand
GGCCACACTCTCCTGAAACCGATAAAGCATTTCCCCAATGACAGCAAGGTAGATTCGGGTGGTGAACTTATGCTGATCAATGAGCACCAGCTGATCCTCTGCGCGTTGAAGCAGGTGACCCGCAGGCAATGTGACTGACCTCAGGATGGCTGTTGGCACGCAAAGCGTCTTTTCTTTGGCCCCTCGCAGCCGAGGTCTGATAAACCACAGGTCGTCGGCTTTAGGGTTGGTCGCCACCGCGTCCTGAATGCGCTCGAAGGTGCGGGGCACTAAGTGTGAAAGCCCCAGGTCTGTTAGACGCGAGACGACGGTGCCCACGTCGGAGAGCGGGTTTAAGCTTTGCCGTCCTGCCGTGCGAAAGCTCGGACCAGACCAGTGCGCTGGCGTGTCCGGTTGCGGCTTGTTGCCGTAGCTGTCCCAGTAACAGGCGTGAACCCCGGTAAATTTGTTGTCACGGGCTTTGAGTGTTTTCACGGCCCGTTGCCAGAGCACATTCGCCCGATTAGCCACGACGGTTAGGCGTTGTTTTGTTGGATCGTTTGCAACTGATAGCGAGTTTTTTCCCGGCGTGTCTACAACGACAGGTTCGGCAATAACGCGTGATGCGGTTAAGGCGTCTTTACTCAAACTGACCCGAGGCAGGGGTTTTGAGGCGTCGTAGGACTCGCGTATGTCGTGCAGCCTAAACCACAGATTAAAGGCCCACTTTTCACCTGACTCCACCGGCATGCCCGCATGCAGGCTCAGGGGGTGCGGACCACTGATATCTTCGGTGGTGTTGTGAAACAAAACCATACGGCCAGGCTGAGCGGGAACGGTGATTCCCAGTTTGGGGAACTGTGTTGCACCGCCGGCCTCGACTTTATTGAGATAGACCAGCGCCGTGACCAACCGCTGTCCCCCCCATTGCGCTGCGCGTTGACCCCGAGGCTGAGTAAGGTTGAATGCGTCGAAGTGGGGGCGGTATTCTTGTTCGGGACCGTAATGAATAACCTGCATGGATTCGGCGTTTGCCAGCGGTAAGCCAACGATGTCAGCGATGCGTTGGCCTATCGATTGAACAACGTCGTCTTCGTCGTACTTAAGCCAGTGATTTGACCCCGTGCGACCTTCGCTGGGTTTGTAGCCCTCGTCGAGTACCACGCCTGCGCGCTTAATGTGCGGTTTGGCCAGCTCGATCAGGTAGGCACACTCAATGGGTGAGATGACATTGTTGCGGACAGCAACCACGGGATCAGTGGAATGCGTTTGGGCTCCTTCGTAGTCACTTTTGAGTTGGATCGTATCGCTCATGACGTGCGCCTTTCAGTCCTTGCGTCCTCATGATAACGACTGGCGAGGCTCACAGGACTTGATGCTGTTAAATGGATCGTGCAATTTTTGTGATCAGCTGACGAATCCATCGGTGTCCGGGATTATGTTGCAGCAAAGGGCTCCATGCCATCTTCAGTTCAAGTGGTGGGATGTCGAAAGGGACATCACGCAGCACAACCCGAGGGTTGTCGCGCTTTAAATGTGTGGCGCGCGTGGGCAGTGTGACGATGAGGTCGTTTTGCTCTGCCAGCGTCATGGCCGCCTGGTAGTGTCGTGTAAAGACGCGAATACGGCGTTTTTTGCCCAGTTCGTCTAGCGTCGAGTCAACCCAGCCTAAGCGTTGCACGTCGTCGGGATTAACCCCAACCCCAACCCCCATGCCGGTTTTACTCACCCAAATATGGTCTGCGGCGAGGTAGTTGTCCAAGGTGAAATTTTCAAGAATCGGATTGTCGGGACTCAGCAAGCACGAAAAAGTGTCTTGCCACAGGGTTATTTGGTGAAACGACTGTGGCATCTGAGCAAAGCGGTTAATGACTAAGTCGACCTTGCCACGTTCAACGTCGAGAAAGCTCACGTCCGATGGGTTCATAATATCAAGCGTGATACCCGGCGCTTGCTCTCTGAGCTCCTTGAGTACAGAGGGCAAAAGCGTGGACTCGGCGTAATCACTCGCCATGAGGCGAACAACACGCGTCTCTGTGTGCGGCGTAAACTCTTCAGTGGGCTGAAGGGCACGATCCACATTGGTTAAAATTTCTCTAATTTGTGGCTCGAGCTCCTCGGCTTTTGCGGTCGGTGTCATGCCGTCAGACGTGCGAATCAGCAGAGGGTCGTTGAAGACCTCGCGCAAGCGTTTAAGCCCGTTACTCATGGCCGGTTGCGACAAGCCAAGGCTGTGCGCCGCCTGCGTCACATTGCGCTCGCGAAGAAGGGCATCTAGGTAGACCAGAAGGTTTAAATCAACGCGGCCGAGTCGGCTCATTTGGACGTCTCCCTGTGGAACGTACTATTCATCACATGAATAATACACCTTCTGCCGTTGTTGAGAGAAATTCTTGGTCTAAGCGGATGAACAGCTACAATAGCGTCAGAATTCGGAGGGTTTATGTACAAAGCACCGCTAGATGATATGCAGTTCCTGATTGACGACGTCTGTCAGGCGGGCGCTCGACTTGGAGACTTACCGCGATTTGAAGGCCTGGAGGTAGGCACTGACCTCACCACTGCGCTGCTCGAAGAGGCGTCAAAACTGGCGGCCGACGTGGTTGCACCGCTGCGTCGCGTGGGTGATCAGCAACCGGCGCGTTGTGCAGACGGGGCTGTGACGATTCCTCCGGGTTACGGTGATGCCATTAGGGCGCTGGGTGACGGGGGCTGGGTCGGTATCTCCGCAGACTCGGGTTACGGCGGGCAAGGTCTTCCTGAGCTTTACGGGACTGCGGCGTGTGAAATGTGGAACTCGGCCGATATGGCCTTTGCACTTGAGCCCTTTTTAAGCTCAGGCGCAGCCCTCGCTATCTCGGCGCACGGCAGCGATGCACTGAAAGACAAGTACCTACCCAATATCAATGCAGGCGTTTGGTCGGGAACAATGAATCTCACAGAGTCT
The DNA here is from genome assembly GCA_018666295.1 of Halieaceae bacterium. Classification (GTDB taxonomy): domain Bacteria; phylum Pseudomonadota; class Gammaproteobacteria; order Pseudomonadales; family Halieaceae; genus Luminiphilus. Next base: position 12,752 of record JABIZW010000094.1, on the reverse strand, counting down.
GGAGCTGGCTCTGACTTGGGTCCCATGAAAACGCGCGCGGAACGGCACGGCGATCACTACCGAATTTTTGGTCAGAAAATCTACATCACCTGGGGTGACCACGACGCGACCGAGAACATTATCCATTTGGTGTTGGCGCGTTTACCCGACGCGCCCCAAGGTAGTAAAGGCATATCACTGTTCGTCGTTCCCAAGTTTTTGGTGAACGATGACGGTAGCTTAGGCGACCGAAATGACGCCTATCCGGTTTCGGTGGAACACAAGTTGGGGATTCACGGAAGCCCCACTTGTGTCATGGCGTACGGTGATCAAGACGGCGCGATTGGCTACCTGGTAGGGCAGGAAAATAATGGACTCGCCTGCATGTTCACGATGATGAATGAGGCGAGGCTCAAGGTTGGACTGCAGGGCCTGGGCGCATCTGAGGGCGCGTATCAAAAGGCGGTTGCCTATGCGCGAGAGCGTGTTCAAGGTGGCGTGGCCATTATCGAACACGCGGACGTTAAGCGGATGCTGATGAGCATGCGTGCGCTCAACGAAGCGATGCGTGCCTTGGCCTACATTGAGTCGCTGACCATGGACCTCTCCCACGGTGCACCAGCACAAGAGCGGGGGGCCTGGAAAGCGCGACTCGACTTAATGATTCCGGTCATCAAGGGCTGGATGACGGAAGTGGGGCAGGAGGTGACCTCTGTTGGTGTTCAAATTCATGGGGGTATGGGCTACGTCGAAGAAACAGGGGCGGCACAGTTTTTCCGTGACGTCCGCATTACCTCGATTTATGAAGGCACTAACGGCATCCAGGCAGCAGACCTGGTGGGTCGTAAGCTTGCGCGCGACGGTGGTGCCACGATGGAGTTGGTGCACGATGAAATCCGGCAGGTTGCTGACGCCTTAGCGGGGTCGAGTGATGACCGTTTAGCGGCAATGGGTTGCGCGCTGAGTGACGCGTTAGCGACGCACGTTATGTCGTCGCAGACGATTCTTGAGTTATTCAAGGTCGATAAATCGGCTGCGATGAGTGTGTCTTTTGACTACATGATGCAGACGGGCTACCTGTTTGGTGGCTGGCATCTTGCGGCCAGCTCCTTGGTTGCGATTGATCTGTTATCGCGCGATGAGAAGACGTTGTTTTGTCAGCGAAAAATTGCGACGACGGAGTTCTATTTACACCGTTTGATGCCACGTGGCAGTGCCCATGCCGACGCGATTCTCTCTCCGTTAAGTCAGCTCGACGACTATGCGGTTGAGTGGCTCTGAGGCGAAGTACTCAGTGCTGAGCACGCCGGACCTGTCGGATCTCAACCCAGAAGCGCAGGTTTTACCCTGCCAATTTCGGCTGTTTGGGAAACGCCGTACATTACTCGGTGCTGTCGCAACCGTTGCCTGCTTTGAAGACAATTCCAAGGTCAAAGAGGCCGTGGCTGAGCCGGGTGATGGTCGCGTGCTCTTGGTGGACGGTGGTGGTTCGTTGGCCAAGGCGCTCACAGGCGATAAAGTCGCACAATTGGCCATGGAGAACGGGTGGCGGGGAATGGTCATCGTGGGTGCGGCTCGTGATGTTGAGGTGATCGATACCTTCGATTTTTGTGTTATGGCACTTGGAACGTCCCCGGTAAAAACCGAAAAGCTTGGGCAGGGCACCCGTGGTGTGACGCTGCAAATTGGCAATGTGAGGGTCAACGAGGGCGACTATCTTGCGGGTGATGCGAACGGTGTATTGGTGTCAGAGCATCCGTTTAACGCCGACAGTACCCACAACGCCGACTAAATCGCTTTTACGAGATTCTCATGGACAGGTCCAAGGGCTGGATGACTTTTGTTAGTGCGCCAATGGAAATAAAGTCGACCCCGGTCTGCGCAATGCTGAGCAAGGTCTCTTGCGTCACATTGCCGGAGGCTTCTAGCTCCGAACGACCGGCATTGATGGCCACCGCTTGGCGTAAATCGCTCAGCAAGAAGTTGTCGAGCATGACGCGGTCCGCGCCCGCATCGAGTGCCGCACGAAGCTCGTCGAGGTTTTCAACTTCGATTTCAACGGGTTTTCCGGGTGCCTGAGCCTGTGCCGTGCTGATGGCTTGTTGAATGCCGCCGCAAGCAGCAATGTGATTTTCTTTGATGAGAAACGCGTCAAATAAGCCTATTCGATGGTTGTAACAGCCACCACAGGTGACCGCGTATTTTTGCGCTAAACGAAACCCTGGAATAGTCTTGCGAGTATCCAAGAGCTTTGTACCGGTGCCGTCTACCAGTTGCGCCAGATAAGCGCTGTAACTCGCGGTGCCCGAGAGCATTTGAAGGAAGTTCAGTGCGGTGCGCTCAGCGGTCAAAATGCTCCGCGCACGCCCTGAAACGGTAAAAAGCGTGTCATGAGTTAGCAGTGGGTCACCATCGCACTTGGACCAAGTCACACAAAGCGCTGGATCGACGGCGTGAAACACCGCATCCACAAATTGGGTCCCGCAAATCACCCCCGCCTCACGTGTGATGACGGTTGCCGTGGCTACTTCACTAGCGTCCACCAGTCCGGCGGTAATGTCCCCGGTACCGATGTCCTCGTCTAAGGCCAATTTTACAATGGGTTCTATGTCACTTTGGTCTAACACGTGTCGATGTCCTGAGCCCGGTCCCTGATATGATGCGACATTGAAACACAGGCTGAGTGGCGATTTTCACGTGATCGACAATAAATACGGACAGATAGTGTCGGGCTGGCTGCAAGGGTGCACGCAGGTCCCGTCATCAAATTGGGGGGAACGACCTGAGGGCGCCTCCGTCGATTTGATCGTTTTGCACAATATATCGTTGCCGCCCGATGAGTTTGGTGGGCCTTACATCGAACAGCTCTTTACCAATACATTGAATCCCCAAGAGCACCCCTACTTCGAAGCACTTGCTGATCTTGAGGTGTCGGCCCACTTTTTAATCAAACGGACAGGCGAGGTGATTCAGTTTGTTCCCACGCAAAAGGCGGCGTGGCACGCGGGCGTCTCACTGTGGCGCGGGCGTGAACGGTGTAATGATTTTAGTATTGGCATTGAACTTGAAGGCACTGATACCCATCTCTACACCAATGAACAGTATGAAAGGCTCGAGGAAATTATCGTAAAGTGCCGCGATGCACACCCTGAGATACCGAGGGATGCTATTGTGGGGCACAGTGATATTGCCCCGGGACGGAAAACAGATCCGGGAGACAGCTTCGATTGGCAACGCATCCAAAAAATACTGGGTCTGGACGCGTTGCTGCGCAGCTAGTGGAAGTCTGAGGGAGGCTTGGCTTGAGTTATCTGGCGTTTTTATCATTTATCGCAGCAACTGGACTGTACTGGTTACTGGGTCCTGGTGGCCCACTCCATTCGATCGATTTTCTGACCGTGTTCCGGTCGCAACTTGACGATGATGAAGAGGGTGCTTCGACAAAGGCGGCCCTTATGTTGGTGGTTGCACCGGCGTTAACCTTCGCCCTGATTTATATTGTTGCCGAACGACTGCTTGGCGGTGCCGCAATGCTGCTGTTGGGAACCGCGGCGTTGTTCTTCAGCTTTGGTCGTGAGGACTACCCCACCATTACGCAGCGATTTTTGGCGCGTGCCCGTGCTGCTGACAATGAAGGGGCGGCGATGGTGATCCAGTCAGTAGGAGGAGACAGTTCGGCGGAAGATGCCGACGAGTTTGCCGACGTTGCGACGTCATTTTTCAGCCTGCTGGCGCTGCAGCGGTGGTTTGGTCCCGCGCTGTATTTTCTTCTGCTGGGGCCGGTTGGCGCAGTGGCTTACCGACTCGCCCATTTGTCGCAAGAGACCAAAACGCCGCTGGGTAACTCGGTGATGCGTGTGATCGAATGGGTGCCGTCTCGGCTGATGGTGTTGAGCTTCTCAGTTTTTGGGGACTTCGATAAAACCATTGCTCATCTTGCCGATAAGGGGCTCAGTTTTGAGACGGATACAGGCGAGTTTTTTGTGGACGCTTGTGAAGCGGTTCCATTAGAGAGCACACAAGCGTCGGAGACGCGAGTTTACAATCGCCTAGACCGAGTGCTCAGTCTCTTAGAGAGAAGCTTCCTTTTGTGGCTCGGCGCCATCGCGCTTCTGGTCTTAATTTAATCGCACAAGACGCTAGCGCGGACGTTGTGTGTCCTGGACGATTTTGTAAAAGTGCTCTGTCATTTCTTGGCGACTCGTAATGTGGTTGTAGTCTTCGGGTGAGTGGTGGGCGCCCACGTCAAGCGAGACTTTTTGACCAAAGCGTTTGAGTGCCTCACGCATATGCATCGCCATTCGGAAGGGTTCAGCGATGTTAGATGCCACGTGGAAAAGACGCGTATTTTGTCCGTGGAAAAAAACGGGTACCACCGTCGGTTGGTACTGCATGACAAGTTTTGCGATGAACGTCGTCCATGGCGCGTCAACGACGTCGCCAAATCCGGGCGCATCGGCAGTTGAGACCATACCCGAGGGAAATAAAATCAAGGGAACACCGTCCGCAAGTGCCTTGCCCGCCAACTGCTTTGATCTCACATTGCGCTTTGCTGCTTCTTTCGTTTCGGAGAAGTCGATGGGTAAAAAATGTGGAACGAGATCACGATCTTGGCAGAGGAGTGAATTGATGACGACTTGGAAGTCGTCTGCGTAATCCAGCGCCATGTTGCACAGAATAAGACCGTCGATGACGCCAAAGGGGTGATTGGCAATAAACAGCACAGGACGACCCTTGGGTATCTCTAATAACGGGCTTAGATCACCGTCAAGGGTGATATTGCTGAGTTTGAATGCGTCACGAAAGAACGTTTTCGAGTCGACGTCCTTCGCTTTTAGCCCTTGATAATGGCGCTCCATCTTGTGACGCCCTAGAAACCCTTCAAGCGAGCGAACCAACGCGCGCGTAAATGGACCGTCGTCGGGCGACTCGAACGTGAACTTAGGCTCCTCGACAATGTAGTACTCGAGCATGGGGTCGAGTTCGGGAAGGTAACTAGGATCGTTTATGGCCGGGGTATTAGTCATGTGTTTTAAATCTACCAAGCGCCTGTTGCTTGAGTGTTACGTTGTTGTGCGAACTTAAGACCAGCTAAAGTTTAGGGGCTCGCGTACGCAGTATCCAGTATCTTTTACCACAGCTGGAACAATGCGGTACCAATGAAGGTGCCCAAGGCATAGCCCAGCACGCCAACCAGTACGCCTGGGGTGACCTGATCGTGCCACCCCTTTGCCGCCGCCATTGCCGGCGCGGTCGTTGCGCCCAAAATCGCGGCGTTACTTGCGGTCAGCAGCTCTGGAATAGTTAAGCCGAGCTTTCTGCCCAATACCAAAAGCACCGTGAGATGAACGCTTAAAAGAATGGCGACTAAGATGATCAAAAGTGGCGCAACACTGATCATCGCTCGGATATCCGCGCCGGCCGCTATCGCGGCGAAAAACGGAAAGGAGAGCGCGACACCGACCTCAAAGGCCCCTGAAAACCACACGCGAATTTGGGGTACTGCGGTTGCAAGCCCCACGGAGATCAGCGTCATTACAGCGTAACGCCAGCTCGGTATTTCCAGCCACCAGCACAATAGATCGGTCATAGCGACAATGCCTGCTGCAGCGGCTAAGGCATAACTAATACTGGCCGGAGTGACGACTGTTTCAGTGACGTGAACCGCCTCACTCGCCGTGTGCTCCACAAAGTGCCGCGCAATCCAGTGCGCCCCGGGAACAAGGGCAATGACGCTCAAGAATACGGCTGAAAACAAATTATCAGCCGCTGTAGCGGCCGAAAAGAAGGACGCATCGGCGCTCAATCCAGTGATCTCACCGAGCGCTGCGTAGTTCACAGAGCCGCCAATGTAGGTCGATGCAAAAAGCCCCACAATTCCGGCTTCGCGTCGGTCCGCTGCCAGTTCCGATGCGACGCCCAGCTGACTCAGGTCAAGCAGGAGCGCGGCGACAATGACCCCTGCGACCGTACCTAACGCAGCGACAAGAAATGCCAGAGAAGTTCGCGAGGCTTCACGCGCCAAACGCCTTACATCGGCTTGGAACAAAAACAGAGGAATCAGTAACGGCACAACGTAACTGAAGATAAACCCATAGGCGGGGGCTGAGTGCGGAATAATGCCCAGGTTAGCCGCTGCAATAGCGAGCAGTATGACCACCACGGTGCCCGTAACTTTTTGACCGATGACTGTTCGCTCAGAGGCGAAAGCCAGGGCACACAGTGCCAAAATGGCGGTTATGACCGCAAAGTGCTGGTCCGCCGGTATAAGCGTCATGGTCTGGGTCCTTATTTACAACTTACTGAGTACAGAGGATAACGCACAGTCGCACGATCGTCTGCTCCCGGGCCTGTCACAAGAGCGGCGACCGTGAGACACTTCGGGCATGCCTGATCTTGTCGATGTCACCACCGCAGAACCCGAAGCTGTTGCCGCCGAAATGGCGCGCCGTCAGGCGCTCAAAGTGATGGGTATTGCCTCCTACGTGTCGCGCTATGACTTGCCCGGCGCTGCGCCGGCACAGAGGCAAAGCTTATCGCCGCCGCCTGCGCCCGCAGTGACGCAACCGATGGATGCACCGCGTTCAGAGACACCTCCCAATGTGCGGTCGCAACGCGTCACGTCCAATGCAGCACCCGAGTCGAGAGTTGTTAAGCCGGCTGGAGACGCCGTTCAATTTTCCATGCTGATTGTTTCTGCTGGCCAGTTTCTCTGGCTTGAGCAATTGCCTGATGGCTTGATTCGACAGGACCAACTGGCGCTGATCAATTCGATGGCACGCGCCGTTTCGGGTGCAGGGTTTGAAATGACGCAGCAGCAGTTTGACTGGCCTTTGCGGGGTAACAGTGCCCTGGGCAATGACGCAGAGTCCGCCAAGCAGGCTTTGCAGGGTTTAATTCAGCGAATGGCACGTGAAGTCGATGCACGGCGTGTGGTGGCTATGGGTGATTGTCAGTTTTTGCCTGAGCGAATAGCGCAGTCCGCGGTCAGCATTCCGTCAACAATGGCCATGCTCGTGGATGCGACGCACAAACAAGCGGCGTGGCAGTCGCTCAAGCCGCTCAAAGCCCTTGACGCCAGCGAGTAGCGCTCAAGCACAGGTATTAACGGCTTCGGATCTGTATCGCCTTGAGGCGTTATATCAGGACGGAGGGGGCCCTTCGCTGGCGTTTCTCTCTGAGCTTCTGCAGCGACCCCATGGGCGTGCGTGGTTTATTTTTGAGAAAGGCGCGGCGCTGGCAGTTGCATGGTTCACGTTGGCGTTAGACGAAGCTGAAGTCATCGATATTCGAGTCGCCGACACACACAGGCGCCAAGGTCTTGGAGAGCGGTTATTGCGGGAGTCACTCACTGCGCTGAGTGCGCGGTCGGTATTTTTAGACGTGCGACGAACAAATTCCCCCGCAGTGGCGATGTATGAAAAAATGGGATTTGTACAGGTGGGCGTGCGGCACAATTATTATCAGCTGCCGTCGGGTCGCGAGGACGCGTTGATCATGCGGCTCGAATTAGGCGTGGAGTAGTGTAAGGGTGAAAATTTTAGAGACGGACCATTGGTGCATGATGCTTCCTGCGGAGTGGCACGCTGAAAACGACGACGACGTGATTCGAATCTTGGATCAGGACGACGTCGGTGAGATCCAAGTTACGACGCTTCATAAGGAGTCAGGAAAGGTCGACAGCGGTGAAGTCAGTGCAATGGCGAGGCAGGAGTCACCTGAAATTTCAACGTGGCGGGAGGTCAGACTCGGCGCATTTTCGGGTGTGACAGGGGCTTATACCGAGGACAGTGCGGCCATTCGTGAATGGTATGTCGGGTCTGAAAGTGTGTTGCTTTACATGTCTTACGTCTGCGAACTCGACGATCAAGGTCTTGACGATGCCTCGGTGGATGAGCTTTTGGGAACCCTTGTCGTGGGTGACTCTCAAGCCTCCTAAGCGATCTCTCCGGTCACTCGCACGCGCTTGCTGCCCGTTTCGATGTGTACGGTCCGCGTGTTGGCTCTCTCGATTCTTGCATCGATCACATTTTTCCCCGCGATTAACAGCCCGGTAATAATAAACGCGCCTGGCGGTAGAATCGCGAGTAAAAGTCCTGGGTAGTCCTGCGCGATCACCAAAGTCCACGACTGAGCCGCAGGACCCAGTAATAAGTCCATGTTGGCGAATAACGCCCCTGTCCCTAAAAGCTCTCTTATGGCGCCCAGGACAACGAGAACAAGGCCAAAGCCGAATCCCATCATGACACCGTCGGCCACCGCCGGGAGCACCTGATTTTTTGCCGCAAATGCGTCTGCACGGCCCAAAATGACACAGTTCGTGGTGATTAAGGGGAGGAATATGCCGAGTATTTGATAAAGCTCGTAGGCATAGGCTTGCATGAGTAATTCAGTGCCGGTGACCGCGGCGGCAATTATCAGTACAAAGGCAGGCAAGCGAATCGAATCGGTGACAACGTTGCGAATCAGTGAGACACAAAGGTTTGAAACGACGAGTACGAACAACGTGGCGACGGCGAGCCCCAGTGCATTAACAACGCTTGCGGTGACGGCAAGCAAAGGACACAGGCCTAACAGTTGAACCAGTGCCGGGTTGTTTTTCCACAACCCATTTCCAGCGATCTGCGCGTAAGTGGGGGTGCTCATGATTCATCTGCCTCAGGCATTTCAAACAGCGTACTGCGATTGTTTTGGCTGTATTCGATGGCGCTCTTAACTGCGGCAACGACAGCGCGCGGTGTTACGGTGGCCCCGGTGAAGGCGTCAAAATCGCCGCCATCTTTGGTGACCGCCCAGCCCTGAATGACTGGATTAGATAGCGTTTTGTGGTTAAAGGACAAAATCCAGGGCGACTTTTTGAGGTCTATCTTATCTCCAAGCCCCGGTGTTTCTCGATGGCTTAACACGCGAACACCCGCCACTGCACCTGTTCGATCGATACCGACCAGTAAACGAATATCACCGCTGTAACCGTCGCGAGCGGTCGCCGGGAGGATGACCCCTGCCACCTGAGACCCGATGCGCGCGCGATAGCCGATACCGGGTGCACGAAGGCCCAATAGAGGATCATTCGCATTGAGCATAATGGTGTCGTCAATTAACTGGTTGTCGTGCGATGTGTCAGGAAATATTTCGAGCAGCTGCTTGGCTTCAGCTGCGCGCTCGGCCGCCGCAATAGGGGCCTTGGTTTGTTCATAAACACCACTAATGAGACCTGACCCAAGTGCCGCGAATGCGGCCAACAAGGCAGCGCCGATCGCACTAGAGATTAAAGTCCTCACTCGTCCACCTCAATTTTCTTCGTGCCGTAGACGACGGGCTGGGTGTACTGGTCGATCAAGGGCGCGGCGAAATTCATCAGCAGTACGCCAAACGCGAGGGCGTCGGGGTAGTTGCCGTAGACCCGAATTAGATAAACCAAAACCCCGACGAGCGCGCCAAAGATAAGTCGTCCTTTGTTAGAGACGGCCGAACTCACCGGATCCGTAATGATAAAAAAGGCACCGAACATGGTGGCGCCGCTGAACAAGTGGAAAAGAATCGATCCCCCCCCTGTTGAGCTGCCCTCGTCGAATCCGATTAAGGCGCACACGCTGAGAGCGGCGAGCATGCCTGCGGGTGCGTGCCACGTAAAAATACGCTGACGTAATAGCCAGAGACCGCCGGCAAGAAACGCAAGATTAACCATATCCCAGCCACGGCCAGCGATGACGCCTGCCATTTCAGCTTTTGACGCCATGAGTCCGTCAAACAACATGCCAGAGTTTTGCCGAAAGAGGTCAAGTGGCGTTGCCGCTGACACACCGTCGTAGCTTGACGCTGCAAACAAAGCCACAAAGGCATCGGTTATTCCGGGTACGTCGCCGACACCACGTGGTTCAGTCCAAGAGCTCATCTGAAGTGGGAAGGAGATCAGCAGGACCACGTAGCCCACCATCGCGGGATTAAAGGGGTTATAGCCCAATCCACCAAACACGTGCTTACCCAGTAACACTGATACGCCTACTCCCACGGCAATGAGCCACCAAGGCGCGTAGGGCGGTAGTGCAATGCACAGTAGTGTGGCCGTTACGATGACGCTGTGATCCTTGAGTGGCGACTTAAAATCCTTACCGCGCAACCAAAGCGCCCAGGCTTCAAAGCCGAGTGCGAGTGCTGAGCCAAAAATAATGTTCAGTAACGTTCCCGGTCCAAAAAACCACGTCATGACCAAAACGCCGGGAATGGTTGCCAGCAGGACCTGCTTCATGACCTGCTCAACAGAGGAGAAGGGTTTGTGAATGTGTGGCGAGGACACGTGCAATAAACTCATTGATCGCCCTCCTGTTGCGCCTTTTTCGCTTTCGCTCGCTCGATGGCCGCCTGTACGGGGTCGTCACCAGCTTCCAGCCGTGCCTCTGCCGCGGCTTTGCGCGCTGCGCGTTTGGCGTCGCGCGCTGCGGTTTCTCGTTCAAGCCTTTCTTGACGCGCCTCAAATCTCGCCCGTGAGTTGTCTGATCGCACTTTCTCTTTTGACGCCTCGCGCATCGAGCCCTTTGCCGAACGGTAGTATTGAACAAGCGGGATATGGCTCGGACAGACGTAAGCACAGGCACCGCATTCAATGCAGTCCATGAGGTGGTGACGCTCAAGCTGTTCTTGGTCTTTGGCGCGCGCGAACCAATACAGCTGTTGCGGCAACAATGAAGCCGGACAGACCTCTGCACACAGGCCACATCGAATACAGGCCTGTTGCGGTTGTGGCGGCGGGATCTCACTTCGTGTGGGCGCCAGCACGCAGTTAGTGATTTTCACGACAGGCATGTCCAGGTCGGTCACTGCAAATCCCATCATGGGACCACCGTGAATGACGCGGTCTGAGGTCTCGCTGTTGAAGCCCGCATTGGCTAAAAGCTCACCTATGGGTGTTCCTAGCATGACGCGACGATTACCGGGCTTACTCAGCGCCATCCCGGTCAGCGTGGTAATACGGTCCGTCAGTGGCTTTCCGTCGATCAGGGCGGCGCGCACGGCCATCGCGGTACTGGGATTTTGGCACAAGACGCCGATATCTGCCGGAATGCCGCCCGATGGAACTTGGACGTTGAGCAGCAGCTCTATGAGCTGTTTCTCACCGCCGGAGGGGTACTTTGTGGGGAAGGTGACAACCTCAGCGGATGCCAGATGAGCCGACGCGTCTTTCATGGCCTCGGCCGCCTCGTGCTTATTGTCTTCTACTGCCAGTAGGATTGTTTCAGCACCAACCATGTGCGCCAGAATTTCCGCGCCTTCAACGACCTCACGCGCACAGCACTGCATCACCGTATCGTCTGCCGTGATGTAGGGCTCGCACTCGGTGCCATTGATAACCAGTGTGTGTATTCCAATCGTTCGGTCTGAGGCGAGTTTTATAGCGGTTGGGAAGCCCGCGCCCCCAAGACCGGCGACACCCGCGAGACGAACTCGGTCCAGGAGTGCTGCCTTGGACTCCGCTCGCCAGTCAGCGACGCCCTCACATTTGATCCATTCGCACCGCCCGTCGAGTGTGATTTCAATACAGGTGTCGGTCATGCCTGATGCGTGTGGGACGGCCCGTGATGCGATTGCCGTCACTGTGCCAGAACTGGGCGCATGGACCGGTACGCTCACCGGTCCCTGTGCTTCGGCAATCATTTGGCCACCCAATACGGTATCGCCGACCTCGACAATAGGGCGCGCGGGCGCGCCAATATGCTGTGTGACAGGCAGTACGAGCTTGCTGGGTGGTGGGCAATCCATTAGGAAGCCCGGATCAGAGAGTTCTTTACGTTCTGGTGGGTGAATACCGCCATGAATATCAAAAATCTGTCTCATGCAGCGACCTGCTCAGATTCTCTATCGGTCGCAATAATATCGCCTGTTCTCACTTCACTGGGTAGTGGCCAGAACCAGTGCTGGATGCCCCCTTTCCTGGGAATCATGTCGATGCAGTCAACCGGGCAAGGTTCAACACACAAATCGCAGCCCGTACACTCGTCGATGATGACGGTGTGCATCAGTTTTGCAGCCCCTAGAATAGCGTCGACAGGGCAGGCCTGAATACACTTGGTGCACCCGATACATTCCGCTTCGCGGATGTATGCCACTGTTGGTTCCGCCTCTACACCATGCTCAGAGTCGAGGGGTTCGGGTTCAACATCGAGTAAATCAGCAAGAGCGTGAATAGTGTCCTCGCCACCGGGTGGACACTTATTAATCGAGTCACCTTCTGCGATGGCTTCGGCGTAAGGACGACACCCCGGATAACCGCACTGCCCGCATTGAGTTTGAGGCAGGATCCCGTTGATTTGATCGGACAAAGGGTTGCCTTCAACTTCAAACCTTACGGCGGCGAACCCCAGCAGGGCACCAAACAGAAGCGCCATACCGACGAGGGCAATCAGTGCAAGCAAAATGGGTTGGGCGCTCAGTGACTCAAGCATCAGACTAGACCTGCGAAACCCATAAAGGCGAGCGAGGCTAATCCTGCGGTGATCATGCCAATTGCGGCGCCTTGAAACGGCTCGGGCACATCGGCGACCACTAGGCGCTCTCGCATTGCGGCAAACAGCACCAGCACGAGCGAAAAGCCCAGTGCAGCACCGAGTCCGTAGATCAAGCTTTCCATGAAGTTGTGGGCTTGATTAATATTCAGCAAAGCAACGCCCAGTACCGCGCAATTGGTTGTAATGAGTGGAAGATAGACGCCTAAAACCCGGTGCAAGAGCGGACTTGTTTTACGCACCACCATCTCCGTGAATTGAACAACGACCGCG
>JABIZW010000194.1 GCA_018666295.1 Halieaceae bacterium | reverse complement strand
GGAATCGCTGGGTTTATCGCCATTGATGACTACACCAGTAGAGACTCCGGAGCGCCACCTGCGTTTTTGCGTCAAGTGGCATTACCGCTGATTCAAGAAGCCTTAGACGCGCGTTACTCAAACTAGCTTTGCATGGCGCTCAGTGCGGAACTGGTAAAAGACTGAGCTCCCGCGCGACACAGTGAGCATAAGCGGTGCGTGCTGCATCACGGCGCACCGCATTTGGTATCAGGGTCCTGCCGACTTTGGTATTGTGCACCGAGAAAAAATGGAGATACGACGTGTTGGGTCAACTTCTTTTAGGGGTAACGGGTGCTATTTTTTTCGGCTTGGGCGTTGTTAGCGTCTACAATCCGGAAATACCGGCACAATGGTCTGGGTTGTTTATTGCGAGTCAGGACGCCTATGCAGAGATTGCCGCGATGTATGGGGGCCTGCAGATCGCCATTGGCTCAATCCTCATCGCCTCAGCACTGATTAAGGAATACCTTAAAGCAGGGCTTTGGCTACTTTTCGTGATTATCAGCTACATTGCGGCGGCTCGCGCGATCACCGTATTTCGTGAACTCGACTCCAACGTCGAAGTCGCCGGCAGCCAGATCGGTATCGAGATGACCTCGAGTTTCACAAGCTACACATGGAGTGTTCTAAGCTTCGAGGTGGCCGTTTCGCTTCTCGCGCTAATTGCCCTGCTTAACCGTCCTCGATAAACATCAGGGCAACGCGGCGTATTCTTTTTCAAGTCGTTTCAACGCTTTCTTTGAGACTCCGCCCACTGCGTTGATCGCGGTGCGCAGACGCGCACGCGTCAGATCCGGCCCCAAAATCGACATTGAATCTGGAATGGAATACGCACTCGCCTTACCCGATATCGCGACAAACAAAGGAGCAAAAAGTATTTTTGGCTTTACACCGAGCGCATCAGATAGCGCTTTAAGGCTTGTAAATAAAGCCCCACGATCCCACTCCTGCTGTGCCTCCAGTCGCCACAGAACGAACTGTAAACGCCTCGTAAGTTCATCGGCGGACTCAGCGGCCCCCTCAAACAATTGGGGTGTGAGTGGCACCTCACCAGACAGTAAATAAGCCGACATGGGCACAAAGTCCGACAGGACCTCCATCCGACCTTGGGCGTGCGGCAGCAGTTGCTCCAAGGTGTCATCATTCCAAAGCCACGCCTTGAGCCTCGCCTTAAGCTGATCAAGATCAAAGTCCTCGCGCAGCCATAATCCGTTGAGCCACTTAAGCTTCTCAACGTCGAATATCGGTCCACCGAGTGATACGCGATCAATATCGAACGCCGCCAGCATCTGGTCGAGCGAAAACTTTTCTTGCTCGTCGGGCATAGACCAACCCATACGACCCAGGTAATTCAAAAGCGCCTCAGGCAGAAAGCCCATCCGCTCGTAATAAAGAATACTCGTCGGATTCTTGCGCTTACTCAGCTTTGATTTATCAGGATTGCGAAGCAGTGGCATGTGGCAGAGCTCGGGCATATCCCAGCCGAAGTATTGATATAACAGCTGATGCTTTGGCGCAGAATTTAGCCACTCCTCGCCTCGAATCACGTGAGTAATTTCCATCAGGTGATCGTCTACTACATTGGCAAGGTGGTAGGTTGGCATGCCGTCTGACTTCAACAATATTTGAGCGTCAACCATACTCCAGTCGAGCTCGATATCTCCGCGCAACCGATCTTTAACCACACACACGCCCGACGCTTCTGGAACCCGCATTCGAATGACAAACGGTGCACCTGCGGCTTTTCGCGCTGAAAGCTCCGCTTCTGGCAACGCTAAATCAGAAGGCTTGAGTGCAGTCGATCGACCGTCACTGCGCCTCGCCTCTCTGAGCTCATCGAGCTCACTTGGTGTCCGGTAACAGGCAAACGCATCGCCCTGATCAACCAGTTGCATTGCGTACTTCGCGTACATATCGCGACGCTCACTCTGCCGATAAGGCCCGTGCGCTCCACCAACATCAGGACCTTCATCCCAATCTAAGCCCAGCCACTTTAACGACTCTAAAATCATTTGCTCTGCCGCTTGAGTGCTGCGTGTCTGATCGGTGTCTTCAATACGCAGAATAAACTGACCGCCATGGGCTTTGGCAAAACAACGATTAAAGAGCGCCATGTAGGCCGTGCCAACGTGTGGATCGCCCGTGGGAGAGGGTGCTACGCGTGTTCTTACGGTCATTGAGTTCTCTTTAAAATAGGTGATGTCAGCAACAGCGCGATGGTATCAGAAGACGTCAGAGCTCAGGACCTATGAGTTCAACTTTTAACCGTCCTAATTCGGCACTTTGCATACCCCCAGTCTCTAAAGTTCGGTACGATGCATCAAATCCAAGAGCAAGAAGAATGATGCGTTTGTTTCAATCATTAGTACCTGCGAGTGTCCTTGTGGTGCTTCTCACTGCCTGCGGTAGTGGCGAAAGCAATGTTGAGTCAGGAAATCGAGAAGGCTACCTTCACTACGGAAACGGAGCAGAGCCTCAAGGCCTCGATCCTCAAGTGGTTACCGGCGTCCCTGAAAATCACATTGTGCGTGCTCTTTTCGAAGGCCTTGCGGTCAAAAACCCCAAGACGCTAGAACCCGAGCCGGGCGTTGCTGAACGCTGGGAAATCTCCGAGGACGGGACGGTTTACACCTTTTACATCAACCCTAAGGCGAAGTGGAGTAACGGCGAAGCTATGACGGCGTCAGACTACGTCTGGTCCTGGAACCGAGCGTTACACCCAGACACAGGCTCACTTTACGCCTACATGCTTTACCCGATTATAAATTCAGAGGCGTACTCAAAACGAGAAATCACCGACTTCAATGAAGTGGGTGTTAAAGCCTTAGACGACCAGACACTGCAGGTCACACTCAACGCACCAACGCCCTACTTTCTTCAGCTCATGGATCACTACAGCAGCTTCGCCGTGCATCCCGAGACGTTGCTCAAACATGGGAAAATGACCGATCGCTTTACGCCGTGGACGCGGGTAGGAAGCATTGTCAGCAACGGTCCGTTTACACTCGAAGAGTGGTCTTTAAATCGTCGAATCATTATTAAAAAAAGCGAGCACTATTGGGACCGTGATAACGTCGCACTCAACGGCGTCTATTTTTATCCGACAGAAAACGTGGTCAGCGAAGAGCGCATGTTTCGCGCAGAGCAACTGCACTACACCGCGGTGGTCCCCCTGGACAAGATCCCCGATTACCGCACGCGTGAGAATTCGCCCTACGTTCAGTCTCCTTACTTAGGCACCTATTACTACCTTGTTAATACCGATCGACCGCCGGTCGATAACGTGCTGGTTCGCCAAGCACTCTCCTATGCCCTCGACAGAGACAAATTGACACGAACAGTACTTCAAGACACCGCCATTGCGGCCTACAGCATCACGCCGCCGGACACCCTGGGCTATAACCCCCCTAAGTTGTTCAGCTATGACCCGAACAAAGCCCGCGACCTGTTGGCTGAGGCCGGCTACCCCAACGGGGAAGGATGGCCTGGACTTGAGATTATTTACAACACGCAAGAAGCTCATCGGAAGATTGCTGTGGCTGTTCAGCAAATGTGGAAAAAAGAACTCAACATCGACATCACGATTGCCAATCAAGAGTGGAAGGTCTACCTCAACTCCGTTTCACAACGCGAATTTCAAGTCGCCCGGCGCGGCTGGATCGGTGACTACGTCGACCCAAACAATTTCCTAGACCTCTTTATTACCGACGGCGGAAATAACAATACCGGTTACGCCAACGATATTTACGACGAAATTATTTTGGAACGCGCACCCAAGGCCAAAACACGCGAGGCGCGTTACAGTCTGTTTACTGAGGCCGAAACGATGATGATGAATGACATGCCGATCATTCCTATCTACACCTACACCAGCAAGCACCTCATTCACCCAAGCGTTGAGGGGATTTATCCAAACCTTATGGATTCTTTGAATCTCAAGTACGTCACCTTGCATCCAGGGCGGCGTCTCGACACGGAGTCTAAATAACGTGGTCCGTTTTATTTTATGGCGTCTCCTGCAGGCGATACCCGTCATTTTTGTTGTCATTACCGCCACGTTTTTTCTTGTTCGATCAGCACCAGGTGGTCCTTTCGACAGCGAAAAAGCCGTGCTCCCCGAGGTCAAACGAGCACTTGAAGCTCAGTACAAGCTTGACCTTCCACTGCATGAGCAATACGTCGCCTACCTGGGAGACCTCAGTAGCGGCGACCTAGGTCCCTCGTTTAAATATCCGGGCCGCAGCGTCAACGAAATTCTGAGTAGCGGGCTACCGGTAACCGCCGAACTCGGTCTATACGCACTCACCTTCGCGCTTTTCGTCGGGGTATTAGCAGGTGTCTTCGCGGCGCTGAAACCCAATACACGACAAGATTTTATCCCGATGGGTATGGCGATGATCGGCATTTGCATGCCCTCTTTTCTATTGGGGCCGTTACTGGTTTTAGTCTTTGGTATCTATCTTGACTGGCTGCCCATCGCCGGATGGGGTGATCTTCCCGGGGATAAGATTCTTCCATCGATCACCCTCGGCTCGGCTTATGCAGCTTATATTGCGCGTCTCAGTCGTGCGGGCATGCTCGAGATTCTTTCACAGGATTACATTCGAACGGCTCGCGCAAAGGGGCTACCTGAATGGCAGGTGGTCACGCAACACGCGCTCCGTGGAGGATTAATTCCCGTTATCGCCTTTTTAGGTCCGGCCTTCGCCGGGCTTCTTGCCGGCTCCTTTGTGGTTGAAACTATTTTTCAAATACCAGGATTGGGGCGATTTTACGTTCAAGCCGCGTTTAACCGTGACTACACCATGATTTTGGGCACCACGGTGTTCTTGTCGACGCTCATTGTGTTCTTCAACCTGATCAGTGACGTCATAGCCGCTTGGTTAAACCCGCGACTGCGTGCGCAGTTTAAGGGAGGCGCGTAGTGAGCACTCAAGACATCGGGGCAATCGTTGAGGCTGAAGAAGGCGCCTCGCTCTGGAACGACGCCTGGCTAAGGCTGAAGAAAAATCGCGCAGCCGTCACTGGCGGCGTTGTTCTGGTCGTTATGGTGGTACTGGTCCTCCTGACCCCTTGGATCGCGCCTTACAGCTATGAAGCCCAAAACCTTGATCTCGGTGCCACCCCGCCGTCTGCTGCGCATTGGCTCGGCACAGATATTTTTGGACGTGACCTACTGACTCAAATTCTTTACGGCGGACGAATTTCTCTCGCTGTTGGCTTCATAGCCACCGCTGTGGCACTGGTGATCGGCGTGACGTGGGGGGCGGTCGCAGGCTATGTCGGCGGCCGGGTTGACTCGATGATGATGCGCTTCGTAGACATTCTCTATGCGCTGCCATTCATGATTTTCATTATTTTGTTAATGGTCGTCTTTGGTCGCAACATCCTACTGTTATTTCTCGCTATTGGGGCTGTGGAATGGCTCACCATGGCTCGTATTATGCGAACACAAGTCCAGTCGCTGAGACAACAGGAGTTTGTCGAAGCCGCGGTATCGCTCGGTTTGGCGCCTGCGGCGATTATTTTTAGGCACATCATCCCTAACGCCATTGGACCGATTATCGTTTACACCACACTCACCATTCCGAGTGTGATGTTACTCGAAGCATTCCTGAGCTTTTTAGGGCTGGGTATTCAACCCCCTCAAACAAGCTGGGGTCTGTTAATTAGCTATGGTGCCGAGACCATGGAAGAGTACCCCTGGCTACTGATCTTCCCAGGTGCAGCACTCACCATTACACTTTTTTCACTCAACTTTTTAGGCGATGGCCTACGTGACGCGCTCGATGTTCGCGGCTCTAAGGATTAGTCGATGAGTCTTTTAACTGTAAACGACTTGAGCGTTAGCTTCGTGACCCGTAACGGCACCACAGAGGCCGTGAAGAACGTCAGTTTCAACGTTGAGTCAAAGTCCATTACCGCGATAATTGGGGAAAGTGGCTCGGGGAAATCGGTATCGTGCTACGCCCTTCTGGGGCTAATTCCTCAACCCCCCGGGAGAGTGGACTCTGGAACTGCTGAGTTTGGCGGCCGTGACCTTCTCAGTCTCTCTGAGCGTGAGCTCCGAGGCATTCGTGGTTCCGATATTGCCATGATCTTCCAAGACCCAATGACCTGCCTAAACCCCTACATGCGAATTGGTGAACAACTCATCGAGCCGCTCATAGTGCACGGGGTCGCCAATAAGGAGGCCGCAATACAGCGTGCGATTGCGCTTTTAGATGAAGTGGGTATTCAGAATCCCGACGTCGCGATGCAGGCGTACCCTTTCGAATTTTCCGGCGGTATGCGGCAACGGGTCATGATTGCAATGGCCCTAATTGCTGAACCCAAGTTATTGATTGCTGACGAGCCGACAACGGCACTAGACGTCACCATTCAAGCTCAAATCTTACGCCTGATAAAGGCGCTTCAAGACAAGCGGGACATTGGGGTTCTTTTCATCAGTCACGATCTGGCTGTAGTGTCCGATATTGCGGATCATATTGTGGTGATGGAAAAAGGTCATGTTGTCGAGCAAGGCACGCCTTCGGCGATCTTCTCGCAAGCGCAGCACCCGTACACGCAAAAGCTGTTAGCGGCCATT
>JABIZW010000056.1 GCA_018666295.1 Halieaceae bacterium | reverse complement strand
GTGGACTCAGAGCCAACCCGCACGGTCCAAAATGTCCGTTTCGCATTACTGCAACGACTGGGCGATACAGGGACCATCGAGATTGCCATTGGTAGCCCGCTGAGTGATGTACAGCAGTCCTATTCGGTCCCTATTAATCGCTGGTTGGGAGACGCTGAAGCTCCGGATCCCACACTCGCGCTGGGTCTGACCTTGGGCGTCTTACCTCTGGCGCCCGTGGTCGGATCGCTTGTTGCCGGTGATGCGGCTGAAGAGGCGGGGTTTGAGGTGGGCGATCGGATTGTCAGCGCCAACGGTGAAGCTATTCAAACCTGGATGCAGTGGGTAAACGTCGTGCGTGCTCGGCCCAGTGAGTCCATTGACGTAGGGATTCTGCGTGACAACCAGCCGATGAGGCTTGATGTCGTGCCTGTATCTCGAACCTCGGGTAATGAGGCGATGGGCGCTGTGGGAATGGGCGTTGTCGTTCCTGAAATACCCGAAGAGCGCATTCGCCGTCAGGGCCACAATCCAATTCAAGCCTTTTCTGCCGCGGTTGAAAGAACCTATTCACTGACGATCTTTACCTTTGATTCGATGTGGAAAATGGTTCAGGGGTTGATCTCCACAAAAAATTTATCAGGGCCTATATCGATTGCACAAGTGGCTGCCAGCACGGCTGAAAGTGGATTTACGACATGGTTGTCCTTTCTTGCGCTGCTCTCCATTTCGCTTGGCGCAATCAACTTGCTGCCAATTCCGGTGCTCGATGGCGGTCACATTGTGTTTCATGCACTGGAAGGGATTTTTGGTCGTCCCGTGCCCGAGCAGGTTCAAATGATGAGTTATCAGCTTGGATTGGCGGCTGTTTTTACCTTAATGATGTTTGCGATCTATAACGATGTGGCTCGACTGTGAGATACTCCCGCGCCTGCGGAGCGGGCACGTGCAATAACACGGTAGTGCCTGGCGATTTACCTGAAAAAAAGCGAAGAAGATGGTACTAAAAAACAAAAATAATTGGTTGAGCACAATACTGAGATCGTTTGCTTTCGCCTCATTAATCGCTGCGGTTACGCCTGCGGCGCTGGCGCAAGTTGAACCTTTTGTCGTCGCGGATATTCGTGTTGAGGGGCTTCAACGAATTGCGCCTGGAAGTGTTTTTGCCGCGCTGCCTGTCAGCGTTGGCGATGTGCTCGATGATGCATCGGTTCGCGCGATCTCCCGTAACTTGTTCTACACCGGTAACTTTGACGATATTTCGGTCGGCCGTGACGGAAATGTTTTAGTGCTGATTGTTGCCGAGCGCCCCAGCATTAGTGAGATCACGATTGATGGCAACAAAGCGATTGAGACCGAGGCATTGCTCGACGGGCTTAAGGGCGCAGGTCTTGCGGTCGGTCAGGTTTTTCAACGATCAACGCTGGACGGCATGCAGCTTGAGCTGTTGCGTCAGTACGTTATTCAGGGACGCTACGACGCTTCGATCGACTCTGAGGTGATTCCTGAGCCCCGTAATCGAGTCTCTATCAGCATAGACATCGACGAGGGTACGGTATCGAAGATTAAGCACATCAACATCGTGGGTAATGAGGTGTTCGGTGATGAAACGCTACTTGAAAACTTCGAGCTTCAAGTGGGTGGCCGGTTTTCTTTTTTCTCAAGTGCCGACAAATACAGTAAAGAAAAGCTCGAGTCCGACCTTGAGTCGCTGACGAGTTACTACCAAGACCGTGGCTATCTGCAGTTTGAGATCGAGTCAACGCAGGTCGCTGTATCCCCCACTAAGGATGCGGTTTACATCACGGCAAATGTGGCGGAAGGGGATCTATTCACGATCACGGATGTTGATTTGTCCGGTGATCTCGTACTTCCCGAGGCGGATTTATCGCGGTTTTTATTGGTCGCGCCTGGGCAAGTCTTTTCTCAGCAGTTAGTCACCAGTACGGAAGAGTACCTAACCCGACGATTGGGGAACGAAGGCTACAACTTTGCGAAGGTGACCGGCATCCCAGAAGTGGGTGATGGCGAGGCTGAAGTGGCTCTTAAGTTTTTTGTTGACCCGGGTAGACGCACGTACGTCCGCCGGATTAATTTTACCGGCAATGATCGAACGGCCGATAACGTCTTGCGCCGAGAAATGCGTCAAATGGAGGCGGCCCCAGCGTCTGCGTCTGCCATTGAGCAGTCGCGTATTCGACTGGAGCGACTTGGATTTTTCAGCTCGGCGGAAGTTGAAACGGTCGAGTTGCCGGGATATGACGACGTTGTGGACATTGACTTCTCGGTCGAGGAGCAGAGCTTTGGTTCTATTGGCGGTAGTTTGGGCTACTCACAATGGGCGGGACTGATTCTTGGTCTGAATTTGCAGCAGAATAATTT
Source organism: Halieaceae bacterium (assembly GCA_018666295.1). Classification (GTDB taxonomy): domain Bacteria; phylum Pseudomonadota; class Gammaproteobacteria; order Pseudomonadales; family Halieaceae; genus Luminiphilus. The sequence continues at coordinate 247 of JABIZW010000056.1, read as the reverse complement.
TTTAGGTACGGGTCGCCAAGTCGGACTTAATTTGAATTCATCGGCCTACCAAAGTGTTGCAAGTATCAATTACAGCAACCCCTACTTTACCGAGGATGGTGTGAGTCGCGGATTCAGTCTGTTCTACCGAAAAACTGACCTTTCCGAAATTAATGTCGCGAGCTACACCACCGATACAGTGGGTGCGACCATGACGTTTGGTTACCCCATCAGTGAGACACAGCGATTGGGTTTTAATTTGGGTATT
>JABIZW010000070.1 GCA_018666295.1 Halieaceae bacterium | reverse complement strand
TAAATTGGTCACCGACGCCTCCGCGACCTCCGAGCCCCGTCTGATCCAAATCACCCCAAACGGGGAACTCTCGCGCATACACGCGGAAATCATATCAATGTAACGGCGCTCAAAGATTTGCAGGGGCAAACGGCCTCTTGGTAAGAGCACCGTACCCAAGGGAAAAAGCGGAATATCAGTCACGGGACTCTCCTTCGGGATCACTCAGCAACTCTAGGTCCGCCAACAACAGTAGCGCTTCTTCACGCGTACTCCCGCAAAACGCGGGTTCAGCCTGAAATTGGCGACAACATGCGGGCCGACGCGGATCATCAAATAGTGCGCATAAACCCTGTGCACCGAGATGCACACAGTGTTCGCCTTTGCGTTTACCGTTCGGCATCCCCAAAAACGGCGTGTGAATAGCGGGCACAATACAGCAGGCGCCACACCCTGCCCTACATTCCACTAAGCGGCTCCGGGACCCAAGGGCTTAAAGGTAATAATGAGTTTGGGCAGGAGCAAAAGGGCTCCCATAACCGCAGCCAACATGGCCATTACGGTGAGCAGGCCAAAGTAAATACTGGGGGTGAAGTTTGACAAGGTCAGCATTGAAAACCCCACTACTACGGTCAATGTCGTGTAGTACATGGCTCGGCCGATACTGGCATGACTCCGGTACATCGCATCGCGATAATTCTGATCGACCGCAAACTCCTTTCTAAATCGATGAATATAGTGAATGCAGTTATCAACGCCCATGCCCACAACGATCGCCGCAATAGTAATCGTCATAATATCTAGAGGGATGCCTGCCAGGCCCATCACCCCGAGGACCAGCCCCGCTGCCAATATATTGGGAGCAAGCCCCAGCAAAGCGAGTGAGACCGATCTAAACAGCGCCAAAAACATCACACCAATGGCAATAAACACGGCGCCCAACGTAAGGATTTGCGACGCGTACAGACTCTGCAGCACATTATTGTAAAGAACGAGAAGCCCCGTGAACTTGACACGCGTTTCATCAAGTCCGGTCTCAGCGAGTATCTCGGCGTAGAGCGACTCTAGGTACTGCGCCCGCCGCAGCGTTTTACTCGTCTCCATAGCCCTGACTGTAAGACGCGCCTGCTGCTCCACAGGGTCGTAATAAGGTGCGATCAGTACGTCAGCGACGTCGTCAGGAAGACTTCGCTCAACCAACGCCAGCTCAACACTGCCCAGCTTGTCAGCATAAAGTCGGTCCATCACAGAAAAGCCGGTCGACAGCGACAGCACTTTACCGGACTCGGGTCGCGCATCGACGATGGCGTGAATCTGATCGATGAGATTACGTCCCTCAAGCGTAAACCAATAGCCAATTTCAGCCGAATTTTCGTCAGCAAAAGAGACATCTTCGCCAAATGGGTCGTCGCTCCAAAACGCATCATCGTCAATAGATTCAGCGGACTGGGCGCCAAGACTTGAGGCGCCGAAAGAGACCTCCTCATCGAATATTTCCTCGGGCGGGTACAAAATTATATCCAACGGTATCGTGCCTCCAAGACGGGAATCGAGTAGTTCCATACCTTGGTAAATCTCAGTCGTATCTTTGAAATAGTCGATAAACCGATTCTCGACCTGCAACCGCGAAAGCCCCAGCGCAATCAGAAGTACAAGCACTGCCGCGACAGCAAACACCAAGCCGCCAAACTTCTCGACAACAACCGCGAAACTCCGAGTCATACTCGCTTGATCGCTTGCACCGGTCGCTCGCACTTCCGGTAACAGCGCCATCAGTGCAGGCACTAGGGTAAAACTCACAATAAACGCGACGACGATGCCAGCAGTCATCATCCACCCAAAATCGATCACCGGTTTAATTCCCGCCACAACCAACGACGTAAACGCCACCATGGTGGTCACCGCTGTGTAAAAGCAGGGAACAAACATCAATTGAGCCGCTTTAACAGCGCGATCGGCACGCGGCAGCGTCGGTTCTTTGAGTTCAAGTTCTCGGTACCGGACAACAAGGTGAATGGCCAATGCCAGCGACACGACCAAGAGCACCGCAACAAAATTTGATGAGATGATGGTCATTCGCCAGTCCGTAAACCCAAGCAAACCCAGCATCATCAATGCCGACAGGGTGCACCCAGATATGGGGATTACAACCCAGCGATAATCCCTGAAAATCAACGCCAACATACCCACCATGACGCCAATAATCGCTAAACCAAAGGTCACGAGATCGTCTTGAACAAAGTCCAGCATATCCGCCGCAATCATTGGCACACCGCCGACGAAAATGCGACTTTGTCCTCGGTAGACTTCGGCGACCGCACGAACGTTGGCGACAAGCTCCGCCCGCTCGGCGTTGACTGTTCGCGTCGCTGTGTCGTAGGCCCTCTCGACCTCAACTAAATGGTCCTGAATCTCAACACCACCGCCCTCAGCGACTTGCTGCCTGAGCTCGCCCCTCAAATCACCCAGTCGGTCCACCTCTTGATTGGGTTCGATCGTGACCTGCACCGCCGTGAGATCACCCGCCTCACTGACTACCAAATTTCGATAAAGTTGGCTGGTTGTGAATTCTTTCAGCGCCATTTCTCGGTCCACCTTCGGGTCACGAAGACTTGCAATAGCATCAAGGTCAGACAGATCTGTGAGGGAGATTGGCGGGCTTTCGAGCAACGGCACATCCAGCGCGGAGGTCACAGTCCGAACGCCCTTTACCCGCTCAAGGTCAGCGACCATATTGGCAAGACCCGACAGCGATTCGTCGCTCAACAGTGGCGAATCCGGCTCCCAGGTGAGGATTAAAAATTCGTAACTCTCGTAGCGATCGGTCGCCTCTTGGAAAAAAGCCAGATCCGGATCACCCTGTAGCAGTAATGAGTCAGAGGATGCATCCAGACGAACCTTGCCCAGTTGCGACGCTGCAAGACCCCCAAGTACTGCAGTAGCGACAATGATCAACCCAAAGTATTGGGAAATCGCACGTTGATAAAATGATGACATTACAGCTCCGTCGGTAGGCCCTTAACTAGGCCAACGATTGTAACAACTGCCGGTGTAAACCGGAGAAGCTTCCATTACTCATAATCACAATATGGTCTCCCGACTTAACGCGCTGAACCAGCGCGTCATGGAGATCCGATACGTGGTGAAAGACATGATGTTTTGCTGTCTCTGTCGACTCCTCTAACACAGACCAGTCAAGTCCTGGAGGCTCGAACCAAAACACTTCGTCAGCGTCTGAGGTTGCTGGAATCAATGCCGATTTATGGATCCCGTACTTCATCGTATTGGACCTTACTTCAACAACGGCGATGACGCGCGCAGCGCCAACCGCTTTTCGCACTCCGCAGAGTGTGGCGTCAATGGCAGTCGGGTGATGCGCGAAATCATCATAAACAAAGGCACCACCGGGAGTGCCTATGAGCTCTAGCCGGCGCTTGACGCCTCCGAATGTTGAAAGTGCCGTGCACGCATCCTCTATAGTGACGCCCATATCCGCAGCGGCCGCGACCGCGGCAACAGCATTTTCCGCATTGTGACGCCCGATCAAATTCCAAGAAACACGACCGTGCTCACCACCGGGCGCCTGAATCTCAAGCTCACGATGACTGGCGCTTTGAGCAGAAAATTGCCACACCGTACCGGCCGAGCCACCCAAGCGCTCAACGGGCGTCCAGCAACCACGATCCAGCACCTCATCAATCGCCTGTCCCGATCCACACAGAACTTTCCCTCGCGCAGGAACGCAACGAATAAGGTGATGAAACTGCGTTTGAATCGCGGGTAAGTCATCAAAAATATCCGCGTGATCGAACTCCAAATTATTGATAACCAACGTCTTTGGCTTGTAATGAACAAACTTCGATCGTTTATCAAAAAATGCAGAGTCATACTCGTCTGCTTCAACAACAAATGGGCCAGAGCCAAGCCTGGCTGACCCGTCGAATCCAAAAGGCACCCCGCCAATCAAGAACCCAGGGTCGCGCCCTGAGCGCTCGAGTATCCAGGTCAGCATGGACGACGTCGATGTCTTACCGTGCGTTCCCGCAACGGCCGCAACCCAACGACCCTCTAACAGGTTTTCACCGAGCCACTGCGGCCCGGAAATATACGGAATTTGCTGGTCAAGAACGAACTCCACCGAGGGGTTTCCGCGCGAAAGCGCATTACCAATAACCACCAAGTCAGGTGGTGGACTCAAGTGTGCTGGCAAGTAACCCTCATGAATACGAATGCCCGCTTGCTCAAGCATTGTACTCATCGGGGGATAGATATTTGAGTCGGAGCCCTCGACTTCATAGCCCAGCTCACGGGCAAGTAACGCAACTCCGCCCATGAAGGTTCCGCAAATACCGAGTATGTGAACCCGCTTCAACATCAAACGCTCCAAAATAGGAGGACAAGCGTATCATGATCTGAGTGATCCTAAGCGAGCGGTGTAAGGAGATGAACGTGCCTGCAGATCCAGTTGCTAATGCCTTTTATGCACAGTCCGGAGGCGTCACCGCCGTTATCAACGCGAGCGCCTTGGCCGTCATCGAGACTGCACGAAATCACCCCGATAAAATAGGCAAAGTCTATGCGGGGAAAAACGGAATTCTCGGGGCGCTGCGCGAAGAACTGATCGACGTCTCGCGGGAAACGCCTGAAAAAATTAAAGGCCTGCTTACCACACCGTCTGGTGCCTTTGGATCCTGTCGCTACAAGTTAAAGGGCATCGAAGAGAATCGCGCCGAGTACGAGCGCCTCATCGAAGTTTTCAAAGCGCATAACATTCGGTATTTTTTTTACAACGGCGGTGGCGATTCGGCAGATACGTGTCAAAAGGTGTCAGAAATCGGCGCTAAAATGGGTTTCCCGCTGCAGGCGATCCATGTGCCTAAAACCATCGACAACGATCTGCCATTTACCGATAACTGCCCAGGCTTTGGATCGGTGGCTAAATACGTTGCACTCTCGACACAAGAGGCAGCGCTCGATATCGCCAGTATGTGCGCAACCTCAACAAAGGTATTTATTCTCGAAGTCATGGGCCGACACGCTGGCTGGATTGCGGGAGCCGCTGGACTGGCGGCTCGGTCTGAGGCGGAAGCCCCCCATATCATTTTGTTCCCAGAAATAGCCTTTGACGAAACACGGTTTCTCGCAAAAGTAGAGCGGACTGTCGCGAAATTTGGGTTTTGCGTCATTGTTGCCTCCGAGGGCACGCAGACTGCAGACGGACAACTGCTCTCCGGCTCAACATCGCGAGATGCATTTGGCCACGTGCAGCTGGGTGGCCTTGCTCCAAAGCTCGCCAACCTCATCAAGCAAGCCCACGGCTACAAATACCACTGGGCGGTCGCTGACTACCTACAGCGCGCTGCACGACACATCGCCAGTCAAACCGACTTGGATCAAGCCTATGCGGTGGGCAAAGCGGCGGTGGAAATGGCGGCTGCAGGCGAAAACGCCGTGATGCCCACCATTGTCAGGGTCGGGGATGTCCCCTACGAGTGGACTATTGGTCGGGCGCCACTTAATGAGGTGGCTAACCAAGAAAAATTAATGCCAAAAAGTTTTTTTACAGCGGATGGCTTCGGCATTACCGACGAAGCGCGACGCTACTTTGCGCCTCTGATCATTGGCGAAGCTTACCCACCTTATCGCAACGGACTGCCCGACTACGTAACGCTTGAGAACCACTTATTAGCGCAAAAGTTGCCCACTGATAACCGCTGGTAGATCAAACTACGACACGACATATTGATCAAAGATAGCCCCTAAGCGATCGACAACCAATTTAAAACACTGGGGCCGGAGATCCGGCGCTTGCATCCAGAGTTCAATCAAAGCCTCAGGCGTCACCCACTTACTGAGCAGGCTTGCTTGAGGCAAGTAACTTAAGTGCCAGGGCTCAACAGCAATACCTCCCCGGTCGTGATCGTAAGGACGTGAGAATCCTTCGGCACTGTCAGTCTCAATTTGACGGTCGATCCAAGCAGTCAGAGCAGCAAAACAGCCTTCCTCGCCATATTCACTGGGCAACAGCTGTAAAGTCTGACCATCAGGCAGCAAGCTGGGGTCATAGACGTCAATGTCAGTACCCCAATGATGTCGTGATGTACCCGGTAGCGCGGAAAATCGGAGGATGCGCATCAACCACTCCTCATCCGTGTAATCTGACCGACTCAACGGCCGGTCCTGATCGTCGAGTACGGGTCTTTGAGCTGCCCATTTGGCGTCAAAGATCGCGAGCTGCGCACGATACGATCGAAAACCGGAGGCCGCACACAGCACCAATCCTGACTCGCACGCCTTCTTTTGCAATGCCACAAAGTGCCGCGCTGTGTCTTCCTGCAGTGTCACACCCTTGTCCAGCTCGACCAAGGGTTGCTCTGAAAGCCCAAAAGCCAAAGCCTTGTAATCCGCGTTTTGCATATTCACCTTTTCGAGCACACCGACGAGCGAAAAAATGTGTCTTGCCAGCAGACTCAAAAGCCGCTAGCAAACCGCCCCTAATTCTGATAGCTTCCCGTGCCCAAACGCGCAGGTCAACTGCAATTCAATTAGCACGCGTTTCAATGGAAACTCAAATGGCAGCGAAGAAGACAACAAACCCCGACGTTAAGGCCGCGCCAAAAGCGAAGGCCGCACCCAAGACAAAGGCGGCGCCTAAAGCCAAAGCTACGCCCAAAACCGAGCCTAAGGCCAAAGCGGCGCCCAAAGCCAAAGCCGAGCCTAAGGCCAAAGCGGCGCCCAAAGCCAAAGCCGAGCCTAAAGCCAAAGCGGCACCTAAGGCCAAAGCTGCGCCTAAGGCCAAAGCTGCGCCCAAGGCCAAAGCCACTTCGAAGTCAAAAGGTGCTTCAACTGTTGCTAGGGCCGCAGGTAAAACCCAGAAGCTTGATGAGTTTACCCCCTACAAACCCGCACG
>JABIZW010000058.1 GCA_018666295.1 Halieaceae bacterium | reverse complement strand
CGCCACCATACTGCTGTGAAAAGCGACTCATAGGCTGCCCCCAGAAATAGCGTTTAATAGATGATCGCCGGTGAGCGTTCCGGCGGTCCTCCCAACATTTCGCGGTGTGACACGCGGTACTCACCCGCGTCATCAATACCCAGGTCAAGACCCAGCTCTGCACCAATCAGTGTCTGACCCGCGTATTTATCGATCACATTGCCAAACGCCAGCGCGTGCAGTAGGTGTCCCGTGTATTCGGGGTTCTCAGCGACCTTCATGATTTCTTCGTACTGCTCAGGATGAACCTCAGCGGCCATCAACGCCCGCTCAGTCCTCAACGGCCCCATCCAAATCGACACGGCATTAACCCCAGTACCGGTGAAGTCGTGCTGCATGTCATGCGCAAATTTATCAATGCCAGCTTTCTGCGCCCCGTAGCCCGGACCGTGCATGTAACAATTCGCGCCAAATGACGAACCAAAGGCGATCAAACCCGATCCTTGAGGAACCATGATGCGTGCCGCATGCCAGCTGGCGACATACGCGGAACGTAAACCCACCTCTAAAATACCCACCGCATCGATGGGCTTCTCCCAGAAAGGTCTTGGAGTTATCAGTTCTGGATGGATCATGGTGGCGTTGTTAACCAAGATATCGAGACGTCCGGAGGCCGACTGAATGTGCTCAAATACAGCACGAACTTGTGCGTCATCCGCGTGATCGCAACGAAGTGCAATGCCCTCGCCTCCGGCCTGAGTCACCTCTGCCGCGGTGCTGTGAATAGTCCCCGGTAGCGCAGCCCCGTCCCAGCCTTTGGCCTCACCCACCGTTTCAGCGCGACCGGTAATGTATACCCGCAGACCATGACTCCCCAAGGCTCGCGCAATGCCTGCACCCGCACCACGACTGCCACCCGTCACCAGTGCTACGGGCCTCTTAATTTGCGTCATCATTTCTCCTTGAGTCGAGCGCTCAGCTGGCGACTAAAATTTCGGCGCGACTGACCAAACTCTCGGTCATTCTCTGAAATCCATCCCTCAGTGCCGCCCCCAGTGCAAGGCCGACAAGCGGTGAAATCAAACCCTTCAACACAAAGGTTGATCGGTAAAGTGTTCTCGCCTCGCCGATGGCCGCGATGTCGTGTTGACGGTAACTAAAGAGCAGTGGACCGACGGGTTTCATCCGGTACTCAAAGCGCTCACCAACGACGACCTCACTCACAAACTCCACCTGATCGCGCACGCGGTCACCAAGCTGCACGGTCATGGCGATCGGAGCACCCGCTGTGAGTTCTGCAGAGCAAGCGGTCACAAAGGGGTTCCACTCCGAATAGGCAGAAAAATCGGTAATGACGTTCCAGACGACGTCTTTTGGGGCCTCGATCTCTCGAATAAATTCAATCTTCATTCTCGTTAGATCCTTGTCAGTTAATGCTTAACGAACTGTTTGCGCAGCAGAACTAGCCCGCGGACGCCAATACTTGGTTGTCTTCGAGCACGTTTGCGGGCCGATGGATACACCACGTCCCTGCAGGATGGTAAATGTACGCCACGCAACTGTTGCAGTTATCACAGAGCGATTGCCCGCCCTCCTCACGCCATCGATTGACCAAATCGGGCTCCCGCAAGAGGGCTCTTGCAAGCTGCACGGCCTCAAAGCCTGCATCCATACACTGCGCCACATTGTCAGCTGATTTGACACCTCCCAAGTAAGCGAGCGGCAGGTCAACGGCCTCGCGTATTTTGGTGGAGTACTCCCAAAAGTACAGTTCTTTAAACTCAATTTTTGGCACAGCTGCTTGCGTGGATGCAATCGCCATTCCGCTCAGTGACCACTTGCCCAGCACACGAAGCATTGCCTCCAAGTTCATGTTACTGCCAAACGTAAACCACCCCGACTCGACGTTTCGACCGCCGGACAACACCAACATGTCAGCACCTGACTGCTCCAAGATTTTCGCCGTGATGACACCGTCTTCAAGCTGCGCACCTTTACTACGACCATCGGCAACATTGATTTTGGCGATGACCGCAATGCGGTCACCAACAGCCTCCTTGACCGCTTTGAGGACGCGAGCGGGGAAGCGCGCACGGTTCTCAGCACTGCCGCCATAAGCATCTGTCCGTTGATTATCCAGCGGCGATAAAAATTGATTCAGTAGATAACCGTGTCCCATGTGAATCTCAACAGCATCAAAGCCGGCGTCATAACAGCGCTCAGCGGCGGTAACGAACGAAGTTACCATTCGATCCATATCGCGCTCTGTCATGGCGCGGCGGAACATATTGCCCCGTAGGAGACCCGCCGGATTGAAACCCGACACTGAACTTTGAAGACGCCTGGGAACAAAAACACCGGTGACGAAACTACCCGCATGCGTTAACTGCGCCGAAATTTTGCCACCTGCGTCGTGCACGGCCTGGGTCACAGCGCGAAGGTCGGGCATCGCGTCATCGTGAATCCAAACCTGGTCAGGCAGCGTCCGTCCGTCTTTCTCTACGGCCACATAAGCCATGGTGGTCATACCAACGCCACCCTTGACCAGCGCTTCGTGGTGCAGACGCATCGCCCGAGTAGGGCGACCTTGCTTGGACATGTTCTCGTTTGCGCCAGCTTTGATGAAGCGATTAGGTAAGGTGATGGGGCCGAGCTTTAAGGGCTCATAAGCGGCAGTCAGCATGTCTTCGTCCAATGACTAACGGTACAAGCATTGAGTATACCCACCGTGCAAGACCAGCCATCGTCCCTTTGGACAGTGTTCAAGCGCTGCTCATCAACACCGCTAATCATCGCGAAAACCATGGGCCATTGTAGCGCCAGATTTTAAAGTAGCGGGACTTACCGCCAAAGACAGCAGGTATTCAAAGACAACTGCAATGCGATGAAAGAGCTTGAGGAAAATGAGCCTAATCGACAAAATTACAGTTACCGTGTTTAGCCCCATCGGCTTCATCAACTGGTTATGCAACAATGCCCACTCGGTGATGAGTTTCGCTGAATCGTCGCCGCACCGACAATGGCAGACGAACTGACACTTCAACACACCCGCGTAAGCCCCAATAGGACACCAAGATGATCGAATCGTTATTTTCCATGCACGACAAAATATGCGTTGTCACTGGAGGAAGCCGTGGACTCGGTGCCTTCATGGCGCAGGGTTTTCTGGAAGCCGG
>JABIZW010000060.1 GCA_018666295.1 Halieaceae bacterium | reverse complement strand
CCGAAACAGCAAACTTCTGACATTCGAAAACAAGCTAAAAAGCGGCATGTTGCATCGAGGATACAGCGCGGACTTTGCCGATCAGCTTTTTAGTCAAATCAAAGGCTTTGGTGGCTACGGCTTCCCGGAGTCTCATTCGGCCAGCTTCGCGTTACTGGCCTATGTTTCGGCGTGGCTAAAATGCCATCATCCCGGCGCATTTTATGTAGGATTACTGAACAGCCAACCCGTGGGTTTTTATACGCCATCACAACTCATCCAAGATGCCGCTCGGCACGGCGTCAAGTCACTGTCCATCGACGTCAATCACAGCGACTGGAACCATCGATTGATCACCGCTGATGCAAGAACACAGGAAGTGATACAACTGGGATTAAGATTAGTCAAAGGACTCAGTAAATCAGGCGCTGATCAGATTATCGATGCGCGCACCAACGCCCTCTTTCAGTCGATCGCAGACCTCAGACGACGCACCAACATAAATCAAAAAGATCTCGAAGCACTTTCGGCCGCCGATGCACTAGCGACACTTTCAGGGCACCGCCATAAGACCCACTGGGCCATTATGGCACTCAAAGACGCTCGCCCGTTATTAGTTGACGAGCACCGTCAACAGGAGAATGACATGGACGCCATTACAGCACCGTCCATAACCGAGAACGTTATTTTTGATTACCAAAGTACGGGGCTCACATTACGTACACACCCGCTTGCCCTGCTACGTCGACAGCCACCGTTTGATCGATGTCGTCGTCAAACCGACCTCATTGCCATGGGCAACCGCCGCTTTGTTCGAACAGCGGGCCTCGTGACGTGTCGACAGCGACCTGGGACCGCATCGGGCGTAATTTTCCTGACCCTCGAGGATGAGACCGGCAATATCAACGTTATTGTCTGGCCCCGCGTTCAAGAACAGTTCAAAGCGGCGTTAATGACCGCCCAACTGCTGCTCATCAAAGGGACCGTCGAATCGAGAGACGGAGTCACTCATGTTATCGCAAGCGGTCTTTATGACCACAGCCATGCCCTCAGCGACCTGGCTGTTAAGTCTCGAGACTTCCATTAAGTAAGGTGTCAGATATCGCCATGTCGAACAGGGACCGTAAACGCCTGGTCTTTGATCCCCGCATAAACCACCAAAATGACTGCGTCGGTGTCACCAATATTGGCACCGCCGTGCGGCTGATCAATGAGCTCAATAACCGCCTCGCCAGCTCGCGCAATGTGCGTCTTACCCGAATCGGTCCGCACTTCAATAACACCCTGCAATACAACGCCTGCAGTCATGAACGGATGCTCGTGTAACGGAAGCGCCATACCCACAGGAATCGTGACTCGCGCCACAGTGACCTCCGGTTGGCCCTGTGCGTATTCAGCTAACGGCGATCCACCCCAATCTTGGGTCGACTGCGCCAAAACAGTGGTCTCAATTGCTCGCTCAGAGACAACAAGCTCTCCACTCATTATACGGGGAGCGAGCAACATCAATCCCATTACAGCACCTGCACCGCGTCTCGAAAAATGCTTCATGAAAAAACGACCCCCAAAGGTTGTTGGCCTAAAAGAAACGCGGCTGATGCCTCAGCTCTAACCCAAAGACGGCACTGCACACGACACAGGCTTATTCTGAATCAGCCGAGACTACCGCTTTTAACTCACCCAATTCGTCTTGTGTAATGAAAAACTCAATCGGTTGGCAGCAGACCTGGCAGTCTTCAATGTATTGCTCGCCGAGGTCCTCAGGATTGAGCAAGACGCAAATAGACTCCCAGCAATAAGGGCAGTCTATCCATGACTCTTCAAGCCCTCTATTCATGTCAATCAGCTGGCTTGCTTGACCGACGCTACCTTGGCGCTTCGATCGGTAAAGATCAGAGCACCATCGGCTACTGCACTGTTGCGGAACATCTTTTTATCCTTCCGGAAGTCCTGCGGATTCACCCACGGCATCTGAGTCCCTTGCCTGGGAAGCTTCGGCATCATTCGCTGCATGTAACCCGCTGAAAAATCATGGATCCAAAAGCGTTTCTCCATGGTTTTTGCGAGTAAGTCGGGAATTCGAGGCGTCGCCTGGTCGTAACCGAACTCATCCATATGATTAAGCACGCGACACACCCACTCAGCCGTTAAGTCAGCGCGCAGCGTCCACGACGCATTAATGTATCCAAACGTCTGCACCATATTAGGAATGTTCGAGCACATCACACCTTTATACGTCCACTCGTCGGCAAAATTCACAGGCTTGCTGTCGACACTAAACTCGGCACCCCCTAAATTGAGCAGCTCAATCCCAGTCGCGGAAACGATAATATCGGCCTCGATACGCTCGCCGGAACCCGTGACTAAACCCGTCGCATCAATGTGAGAGATCGTATCGGTCACCACCTCGGCTTTTCCCGTGCGCAGTGCGGTGAACAAATCGTCATCCGGCACCAAACACAACCGCTGATCCCAAGGGTTATAGCTCGGTGTGAAATGCTTTTTGACATCGACGACATCGCCAACGGCTTTTTCCACCTCTTCCAAAAGTGTTTGAGCAACCAAGTCTGGATTAGTGCGCGTTTTGTTATAGATGATTTGTTGCCATAACGTGTTTTTGAAACGCACGAGCCCGTAAGCCCAACTCGCTGGCATTATGTATCTTAAGAAATTCGCAAACTTGTCGACCGATGGTCGCGAAATCACATAGGTGGGCGACCGCTGCACCATGGTGACCTTCTCGGCCTCCAGAGCCATATTAGGCACCAACGTCATGGCGGTGGCGCCAGAGCCGATAACGACCACTCGCTTTCCAGCGTAGTCGAGGTCGTCCGGCCAGAACTGGGGGTGGATCCACTGTCCTTGGAAACTATCGCGGCCTTCAAAGGCAGGTTGATGTCCCACGTCGTAGTTGTAATACCCGGCACACATCAACAAAAAGTTACAGGTGAAGTACCGTGTCTCGTCACTGGTCTCAACCGTCAGCAACCACGTGGCCGACTCAGAAGACCATGACGCATCGATCAGTTTGTGCCCAAACTGGGTCCTTTCACGAATGCCATACTCATCCGCCGTCTCGTTGACGTAGTCCCAAATCGCAGGTCCGTCGGCGATGGCTTTCTTTGCTCGCCACGGCTTGAAGTTATAGCCCAGCGTGTGCATGTCAGAGTCGGAGCGAATGCCCGGGTATTTAAATAAATCCCAAGTCCCGCCAATGGCGTCGCGACGCTCTATGAGCATGTAATCGCGGTCCGGACAGTTCGTCTGCAAATGCACCGCCGCGCCGATACCCGAGAGTCCAGCACCAACGATCATCACGTCGGTATGGAGCGCAGCGCCGAGTGAGTTGTTGTTCATAGTTAACACCTTTTTCTCAAAACCAAAGCAGAGCGCATCAGTCGCCTAGTATGGAACGGCCTTTCTCGGCAGCAATACGCAAGCGCAGTGCATTGAGCTTTATAAAGCCTTCTGCATCGCCCTGATCATACTTTCCAGCATCATCTTCAAACGTCGCAATAGCGTCGTCAAACAGTGAATCCGCAGAGCGACGCCCGGTGACCGTCACGTTCCCCTTGTACAGTCGAATTCGTACGTCACCATTAACAACGCGCTGCGTTTCATCAATGGCCGTTTGGAGCATCACCCTTTCGGGTGCCCACCAGTACCCGTTATAAATCATTTTTGCGTAACGTGGCATGAGCTCGTCCTTGAGGTGTGCCACTTCGCGGTCGAGCGTCAGTGATTCGATGGCGCGATGCGCTCGAAGTAAGATGGTCCCCCCCGGCGTTTCGTAGCAACCGCGCGATTTCATACCGACGTAACGGTTTTCGACAATATCTAAGCGCCCCACACCGTGCTCACCACCCATGCGGTTGAGCGTCGCCAGCACGGTTGCAGGCGACAGGCGCACACCATCAATTGCGACAACATCGCCGCACTCGAACGTCAGCGTCAGCTCAAGTCCCGCATCAGGGGCGGCCTCAGGGGACACCGACCAACGCCACATCGATTCCTCGGGTGGACACCAGGGATCCTCCAAGACATCGCCCTCATAGGAGATGTGCAACAGATTGGCGTCCATGGAATAAGGCGACTTCTTTTTCGCGTTTGAGAAATCAACAGGGATCGAGCGCTCCGCGCAGTAGGTCATGAGTGACTCACGAGAGCTCAAGTCCCACTCACGCCAGGGTGCGATCACTTGAATGCCTGGCTTCAATGCGTATGCCCCAAGCTCAAATCGGATCTGATCGTTGCCTTTGCCCGTCGCGCCGTGTGAGATCGCATCGGCCCCCGTCTCATTCGCAATTTCAACCAATCGCTTTGCAATAAGCGGGCGTGCTATCGAGGTACCCAGTAAGTACTCGCCCTCGTAAATGGTATTGGCCCGGAACATAGGGAAGACGTAATCGGCAACGAACTCCTCACGCAGGTCATCAATATATATTTCCTTAACGCCAAGCGCCTCGGCTTTCGCACGTGCCGGTTCTACCTCTTCACCCTGACCTATATCGGCGGTGAAGGTGACCACCTCACAGGCGTAAGTGTCTTGTAGCCATCTGACAATAACCGACGTATCCAGACCGCCCGAATACGCGAGGACAACCTTGTTCACACTGCTCATTTACCGCTCCTGTAGTTAGGCGGTGAAGTTTACGCGCGGCAAGCCCCGTTGGACAGCCGATCACTGCTAAACTACGGCCCTCAAGGCGCAAAGAGTTAGAAAATGTCCCGAATAACCATCACAAAGCCCGATGATTGGCACATTCATTTACGCGACGGCGATATGCTGGATCGAACAGTCAACGATGTTGCCGCCTGGGCTAATCGTGCCGTGATCATGCCCAATCTTAGCCCACCCGTCCTCACAGTGGCCGATGCCACTGCTTATCACAGCCGAATCCTGTCGGCGCTGAGCAAGGCGCCTGACTTTGAGCCCCTGATGACGCTGTACTTGACCGACAACACTACCCCGCAGGATATTCGCGAGGCGGCGGCGTCTCCCTTGGTCTGCGGTGTTAAGCTTTACCCTGCAGGCGCAACCACCAACTCTGCAGCGGGCGTGACCGGCCTTGAGTCGCTCAAACCCACCTTGGCCGCCATGCAAGAATACGATGTCCCGTTACTTATCCACGGTGAAGTGACGGATCCAGAGGTCGATATCTTCGATCGAGAAGCCAAGTTCATTGAGCGCACGCTCGGCCCACTGACCGCGGAATTTACAGAATTGCGAGTGATTTTGGAGCACATCACAACACAAGACTCGGTCGCCTTTGTCAGCGAAGCTAGAGCGGGCGTCGCCGCCACCATCACGCCACAGCACCTACTGTTTGACCGCAACGATATGCTTGTCGGAGGTATACGCCCCCACCTTTTTTGTTTGCCGGTACTCAAGCGAAGAAGCCATAAAGAATCGCTGCGCGCCGCAGCGACCTCAGGTAATCCCCGCTTTTTTATAGGTACCGATTCCGCACCGCACACCATTGAGACAAAAGAGTCTGCCTGTGGTTGTGCGGGCTGCTACAGTGCTCACGCCGCAATCCCCCTGTATGCAGAGGTGTTTGAAGAAGAGGGGTGCTTGGATCGACTCGAGGGATTTACCAGTCACTTCGGCGCGGATTTTTACCGCAGACCCAGAAACACCGACACGGTCGATCTGGTAAAGGACGCAACGCGCGCACCCGACAGCTTGACCTTTGGTGCCAGCACCGTCACCCCCCTGAGAGCCGGCGAGTTACTGCCCTGGCGATTGGAACCGTCCCAATGAGTGACCACATGGAAAAGTTGATGAAAAATCGGTTTCGCGGGTTCCTTCCAGTGGTGGTCGACTTAGAAACGGGCGGCTTTAATTCTAATACCGATGCGATCCTTGAGATTGCAGCAACATTTTTTGAAATCGATGCCGACGGTCGCCTCACGGTTGGCCAGACGCTTGCGCGCAATGTAGATCCTTTTGAAGGCGCGAACCTCGAGCCTGCAGCGCTTGAATTCACTGGGATAGATCCTGAAAATCCTTTGCGAGAGGCCGTTCCCGAAGAAATTGCCTTGGGCGATATCTTTGCTGAAGTTCGGCGCGCCGTCAGGGACATGGGCTGCAACCGCGCTATTTTAGTGGGCCACAACGCACACTTTGATGCAGGCTTTCTCAATGCAGCCGCCGATCGCTGTGAAATAAAGCGAAATCCCTTTCATCCGTTTTCACACTTTGACACGTCAACATTGGCAGGACTTGCCTATGGGCACACGGTTTTAGCGAAAGCCTGCAAGCGCGCCGGCATCGAATTTAGCAACAGTGAGGCCCATTCCGCAGACTATGATGCGCATAAAACGGCCGAGTTATTTGCCGGGATCGTCAATCGTTGGCAGGATCTTGGCGGCTGGACCTGGCCCCAGATAGATCAGGATGGGTCGGAATAGATCAGCCCGACATTTCGCTCAACAGTACATCGAGCTGATCGATGTACTGGGTAATGTCGGTCAGCCCAAGCAGTTCGTACTTCACCGAATTCTCAATGGGAAGCAACTGCGTTAATACATGACAAACATCCCAGGCATTTTCCGTGTCAAGAGACAGTCCAAGCCGCTTGACCTCAGGGTGACGCTGCAAGCCAGCCAGTACATCGATCATTGAAACGCCCTCTTGTGGGACTGCAACGGGTTCAGGCCACGGTTCGACGTCGACACGCGCCCGATTCAAACCCGAGGACTCTCGCCAGACATCGTCAACATGGAATCGCTGCCCCCCCTCGATCGTGATTCCCAAAAGACCGTTGGGTAACTGATCCCAGTCAACAATATTTGCCAGAGTACCGTAGTCGCCCAGGTCTAAATTGGTCACCGACGCCTCCGCGACCTCCGAGCCCCGTCTGATCCAAATCACCCCAAACGGGGAACTCTCGCGCATACACGCGGAAATCATATCAATGTAACGGCGCTCAAAGATTTGCAGGGGCAAACGGCCTCTTGG
>JABIZW010000062.1 GCA_018666295.1 Halieaceae bacterium | reverse complement strand
TCTTGCGATGCCAGCAAACAATCAACTGTTGATCTTTGGCGCGTAGCCCTCTCGATATTTGACTGTAGCCCCCTTGTGTAATGCTAAGAGTACTGACGCACTACGTATCGGAATAGCGTGGAGGCCTCTTTTCAACAAAGGCCTGTAATCCTTCTTTAAAATCCTCAGTACCCGAGCACAGAACCTGATTTCGATTTTCTATGGCCATAGCCGCCTCTAAACTCCCGGCGTCAATAGACATATTCAGCCCTTCTTTTGTCAGCCGTAGCCCCATCGGCGACGTGGCCAGCATTTCATCCACGAACACTTGGCCCGCTTTTGCTAACCCTGCGTCGGGCACCACCTCGTTAACAAGGCCGATGGAGAGTGCTCGATCCGCATCAACAAAGCGACCTGTCAGCATCATCTCCGAGGCCAAGGTGACACCTACTAGGCGAGGGAGAAAGTAGCTGACGCCCATGTCACACGATGACAGTCCAACTTTTATGAAGGCCGAGTTCATCTTCATACTCTCACCCGCCACACGAATATCTGAGGCCAATGCAAAGGCAAATCCGCCGCCGCTTGCCGCACCCTGTATGAGGGAAATAATCGGCTGAGGGCACCGACGCATTTTTACGTAAACGTCGGCCAAGTGTCCCTGAAACCCAAAGCCACCACCAAAAGGAGCACCTTTCAATCCGTTAGGGTCTTTCATATCAAGCCCAGCACAAAACGCGCGTCCGGCGCCTTGCATAACGACCACCCTGCAGGACCGATCCTGGTAAAGGTCACCAAAATAAAGCCCAAGCTCAGTCGCCATCTGCGTATTAATCGCATTGAGGCGGTCGGGACGGTTAAGCGTCAACCAATGAACATCACCCCTCACATCAATATCAATGGTTTCGTAGTTAGACACGGTGCCTCTCTCAGGTTATTGCGAACGTGACACTGAGTGTCCACAAAGTCGGTGTTTCAAGCAATGCTTATCCAAGCTGCGACGATTACGATGGTGATTGCAGGGTTAAGGCGGTTTTTAATTTTCCTCACGTCCGATTTTTGCTAGCGTTACCGATCAGCAGTTACGGGCAGTGGGCTAGACATGGAAGACAGGCGCGAGAGTGACCGACGCAAAGAGGAACGCCGCAAAGAACAAGAGCGGCGCCAAGCGCCTCGAGAGGCGCCCGATAGGCGCGAGGAAGAGCGACGCAAAGGCGAACGACGCAGCGAGTAACAAATCGGCTTTGGGCGCTCAATGAGACCCGAGTGCTTGTTTTTTATTGGGGTCGCGCAAAGTCGCCCACAGACAAGTCGATAAAGGAAGCCGATCATGCGCCGAAAAATACTCTCTCGCCTTGTAGGTGCGGTGGGCATTGTTTTCCTCAGCCAACCGACTGTGGCTCAGAGCTTAGGGAATCTCGCTCAATATCCACCCATCCCCAAAACTCTTACCGTGACGACCGCAAACGATGGCATGCCAGTGATCGAACCTGCAGAGATTGTATTCGAATCCGGACGCTACTATCGTTTGACCATTGAATGCCCTGATGTTCGAGATGACCTACGGGGCTGGCGAATCGAGATGCCAGAGTTACTGCGCAACGCACACCTGCGCTTAGTCACTATTGGAGACATAGAGGTGCACCTGCAAGGCTTAAGTTTCAACGCGATCGAATGCGACGAGATCGGCGCAGCGCATGTGAGTTTTGTACCGATTAAACCAGGCGCCTATCAGCTGTACGTGGGCAATGTTCCGCTGGCGCTCGGGAGGCCTATGGGAGAAGCGGGTGTTCAAAGAACAGGCAAGCATGTCTTCGGTCAATTGAGAGTCGAATAAACACCGGCCTTTTGCGGTCCTTCGTTCGATCGCCCTGCCCGAGCAAGGGACTCTGCGATACGTATTTCTAAATCCCTGCCGATTGCTCTCGGTGAGTGACTGAATCGGACAACGCCAAGGAAAAATGCCAAGAACTGCACGTCTCATACACCCAAAGGTCTTTATCCGCGAGGCACTTCGTCGTCTAAAGTTGAGCTCAGTGTCAAAGCGATACCAAGTCGTCTTTTTGTTACTGGTCGCCGTCTCGTCGGTCACGCAGGCCGCTGTGCTTGAAGAGGTCATCGTCAGTGGGACTGTAGACCCCAGGGTGAGCGAGCTCGTCACAGGCCAGGGAACCCGATCTATAACCCGTCAGGAGCAAATTAGTCTCGCTTTGTCACCAGCAGATCTCATGGTGGCAATACCTGGCGTTGCAGCCTCGGGACAAGGCGGATTGTTCCAAAGCTATTCCCTTCGGGGCTTTGGCCGTTCCCGAATCCGTACGGAGGTGTCGGGTGTGCCGATCATCACAGATCGTCGCGCCGGCAACTCGTTATCCTTCTTACCCCCGGCGTTCATTGACACGATCAGGGCTGACATGGGTCCTGCGTCGAGTCTGTATGGATCAGGAGCAATGGGCGGTGTAATGAGCGTGTCGCTGGAAACACCTGCGCGTACATCGCTGGAGGTCAGCCGATCGTCGATGGGGGACGCCAGTAGTGCTGTTGTCAAAGCGCCAATCTCTGAAACCCGCTCAGTTATGGCCGCGTTTCGTAAGGGTCGCCTTGGTCAGAGCAGCAGTGCCATACCCCTGAACACAAAATTCGAGCAGTCATCGCTCTATCTGCGGGAACAGCGAGCGGTGGGAGGTGCCTTTGTCTCTGGAGAATTTCTGGCAAGCCGTGGTACCAACATCGGCAAGAGCAATACCTACTTTCCCGATGAGCGCGTCAGCGGATACCCAGAGGACCGACATGAGCTGATCAATCTTCGGATCGGTCTTCCCAGTCGAACACTGCTGCAAGGCTACTTGCACCGACAGGCTTGGATATCGAATACTGAGCGCCTTGAGGAGCGCGAGAACACAACTCACTACGAGAGCCTGACCTACGGGGGTCTGTGGAGTGCAATTCGGACGTCAGATGCTCGTGATGATCGATTTGGCGTTGAACACACGGGTCGTCGTGGGGTCAATATCGCCCAAACTGAGACGGCGATCGGTGCGACCCCGTTCTCCAGTGACTTAGTATCGAACGGTGCGGAGCACGTGACCGGGCTGTTCGCCGAGAGAACATGGCACTTTGAAAACGTAACACCCCAAGTTGGGATTCGTGCCGACAGCGCTCGCGCAACCAATAGTGGAAGTACGCGGTCTCACAAGGACCTCAACATTCAGGCGCGAGTCAATTGGCGCTTGAGCCAAGATTGGACCCTTGACTGGGAGGTAGGAACCGCCTATCGCTTACCCACCTTGAGCGAGCTATATTTTAGCGGTAAAACGCCGCGTGGCGAAGTCCGCGGCAATCCCAGTTTGGCGCCTGAAAAAACGGTGGGTCTTCAAACCACCTTGCTCGGAGAAGGACGCACAACCACTTTCGAGGTCACTGCCTTTTTAAACCGTGTGGAGGACTATATCGAACGCTTTGAGATTAGCGATGAGTTGCGCTCCTACAGAAACATAGGCTCCGGCGAACTCTGGGGTCTTGACGGTCAACTGATCTGGCGCCACCGCGCCTTTACACAACGGTTGAGTTGGCAGTGGCAGAGAGGCACCTCCGCATCAGGCGCAACCTTGGCCGATCTGCCACCACCGAGCCTTAGGTACAATGGAATCTGGGCATCAAGTCGCTACTCGCTC